>JALZWI010000105.1 GCA_023299895.1 Arenicella sp.
CTCAAAAAACTTTCTAACAGTTTGATTTGAGTCGAGACAAAAGTTTTCATAACGAATCATGATATATTCTTGTGAATAGGGTTGAATAATTGAGCGAATAATTAAATATACCTAATTTGTAAGACTTAAAAAGTAACCCTTTATAATAGGCTTACCTACGAACAAGAAAATAATTTTTAGAGAGTGAGTAGTCAATTATTATGCGTAGTCCTTATGCTTTTAAAAAAACTTGTCTTGCCCTTTGCGTTGCTCAAGCGTTGGCTGTGACACCTAGTTTGGCAGCATCTATAATTGTAGATGATGGTTCTGATGGCGCTGTAGGTTGTACTTTGCGCAGTGCAATTGTAAGTATCAATACAGCGCAAAATAGTGGCAGTTGTGTTGCTGATGGTGATTTTGGAGTAAGCGACACTATCGGTTTTAATGTTTCAAATATCAGTGGCCTTGAGTCGACGCTTGCCATCGCAAGAAGTGTTGCAATAAATCCAAATAGTACTTCACTAACAATTAGCAGTTCGGGTAACGGTAGTGTTTTTGATATTCGAAATTCTGTCGTCTCAATTAATAATGCAGTGATTACAGGTGGGAGCGCTAGCATTGATGGTGGCGGTATTTCTGCTACAGATAGTACTATTAATCTAGTTAATAGCACATTGATTGGTAATCGTGCGGCTGACGACGGAGGTGGACTGTTCACACGTAACAGTATTGTGACCCTAACAAATAGTACGGTATCGGGTAATAGTGCCGATGACGATGGTGGTGGAATTTACTCAAGAACGAGTACGACCACGGTCAACAATAGTACTATCGCAACTAATATTGCTGGTGACACAGGCGGTGGTATTCATCTGTTTTCATCTAGTTCAGCGACGATCACTAATAGCACAATTTCTGGTAATACAGCGGATGATGATGGTGGAGGTGTTACTGTAACGTTTAATAGTTCTGTCACATTCACTAACAACACTGTATCAAATAATAGAGGTGAACGGACTGCAGGTGGATTTTACATTTCTTCAGGGGTAGTAGAGTTTCGGAATAATATAATTTCAGGAAATTTTACGGGAACTGGTCTTCTAGCTGTCTCAGAAATATTTTATGGCGGAGCAGCTTCTGTAAATTTTTCTGGTCGTAATTTGATCGGTGACAGCAGCAGAACTAATACTGAAGCGTTCAACTTTACGCCTGAAAATAGCATTATTTTAGGTACCTCCGATGGTAATCAACCGACAAATATCACTTCGATTATATCGCCTTTGATGGATAACGACGGGCGCACGTTCACTCATGCATTGCCTGAGGGCAGCCCTGCGGTTGACGTTGGGAGCATTAGTGTCTGTGCTGCATCGCCAGTGAATGATCGTGATCAGCGTGGTTTTCAAAGAGACGACTTATGTGATATCGGTGCCTATGAATTCGGTGCCAGCCTGCCATCATTTAACCCTGTGCCGATGCTATATTTACTTTTATTGACTGATCAAGATTAATGTTGAGATGATTAATACTTATATCAAAGAAATGACCCCTTAGAGTGTTTCACTAAGGGTCTAAACATCAAAGTAGATTGATGAGAATTAAAGACCACGTCTCTAGCCTATATAGTTGTGGTTTAAGTTTAAGAAGAGCGCAGTGAGCGCAGCAATAGACCCAGACCGCCGACCGCTAAAACCAGAATGACAATCAAATCGAAAGCACTCATTCGGTTAAAGGTAAAATTAATCGACGCAATGACACCAAAAATAAGCGCTACCAGAGAACCACCAGCCAATAACCAACCGTACCATTTTCGCACATCATAAAATATGATTCCAACGCCGAACATAAACGGAATCATTACCATGCCACTGGTGATTGAAAAACCACCAAAATTGTAGAGCCTTGCACCAAAACCATAGGGTGCTGATATGTTAATCGAGTTTAGTAATAAAAATAATCCACCGCAGAGCATAGTTGCTCCAATAAAAAATTGTCCCATGCCGCCCGTGGTTCCTCCTGCTCCTCTCATTTCATCGCCTCAATTATATTATGTTTTTGGTTAGGGTATTGATTACTTAACGCTATTATAAACATTCCCTAATTGTATCGACACAACAACAATTTGTGTCGATAATTTTCGAATATATTTATTTAACAATATAAAGAAAATTATTCGAAACGATATATGACTTTAAATCAATTTCTACCTTATTGAAGAAAATATAATTTCGATGGGATTATAATCCAAGTTCTGATGTTGAATGTGCAATCAAGTTATTGCCAACAATACTGCTAGAAACAACGTTTTTCTTGTACATCTAAGGGTGAAACGCGGTCAAAGAGGATAAGTTCTGCCAGGACAACAGATATTCGTAATGAAGATATCGTTGACATAAATACAATGAAAAATTTACTCGTACTGTAAGGCTGCTTCTTATACAACTGGTTTGCAATTACACATGAGACAGGACTGCATAAGTTGAGTTATTTATTAATCGCTAACACATTGTTAGTTATTGAATGAGTTTTGTCTGCGGAAAAGCAGCATGCCAGCCAAACCAAAACGCACGATGATAAGGTAAGCGGTTTAGGCGTTTTCCGTCTGGAGTTTCTAACCACTCTTCATTAAGTGCCCATTGCGTTCCAGTTGCGTCGGTAACGTTTTGATTGCCGTCGTAGCCATCAAAATTTATGTCTTGCGGGTCATAGACACGATTTGCACCAGTTTCATCGGTGAAAACAACAAATTTTTGTTGGCCGATACTGCCTTTATATACTGGGTTTTTGTTAAGGAAATCGGTATCGATAGCCAATTGTTGGTTCGGTGCTGCGGGAAATCTTAAGGCTAGGATTTCTTGTTTATTGTCGAGTCGGTCGTCGCTGAATGGCGTATTAAACATTAGTTCGTCGGTGCCAAAGTAACTAGCGTAAGCAACGCCTTCTCCGTAATCTCGTTGGTGGCCAGTGCTGAGTGATAGCACGGTAGTATCTGGGTGACGTTTGCGCCATTCACCCCAAGTAGTCGTTACCACACTTTCATATTTAAGTTGGATACCTTTATCGGCCAAGGGGCCTAAAACAGGCTTGCCTTGCGTGGTGCTCCACAATGATTGTGTTGCTTGGTCGTACATTAATTTATTTGAACGATAAAGAAACCCACTGGTTCCTAAGCGATAACTTACGCCATTATGTTCGGTGACAAAGGGAATTACGGTGCCGCAAAGAGTGCAATAGACACCGGCGATTGGAATGCCACCAATCGTATCAGTAAACATTTCGTGCCAGGCTAATATTCGCTTAGGGTAAGCGCGTGCGTCGCCATTGATTTCAATGCCGAACACGATATTGTCATCATCCAGATAATCGGCCTGATCGACTGAAATCATTTCAGGGTCGCGCAATGGCGGAATACCATCTTGGCCAACTCCGCCCCAGCGTATTTCATCCAAACGAATCAGTGCAGTGTCACCTCTATCTCGAAAGTACGTTGCAAATTTCAGGTCAATGCTTTGTAGTAAACCTGCCTTGAAGTTTGCGTAACCAGCATCTGGTTCAATCGACTGATTCCATAACCAGAAATACCATTCATGTAGACTGTCAGAGGCTTTTCCTTGAGTGCTTTGGTTTATTAATGTAGTAAGTTTTCTTCTAGTGTCTAAATCTCTCATGTAAGGGTAAATTTCAAGTGCATAGGGTAGCAATTGTGGTTGCCAATTTGCCTCTATGTAGTCGAATGAGGTTTCTAGATCATCTTCGCTTTGAGGAATTAATAGATTAAAAAAATGTATTCCGTAGTTGATCGGTTGAGTGTTTTGAGCACTGGTAGTGTTAATTGAGGCACTAAAAAATAGAGCTAATATAAAGACGGGACGGATGATTTTTGTAATTAGCGAAGCAGACATGGCATTGATTTAATGTTGACTAGGTTACTAATCATGACCAGCGGGGTCGTTAAATTATTGCTAATCTATTTTAACTGAAAATAAAGAAATTGAAGGAAAGTTAGAGATAACGGCTATCTATTAATGATGTAACCTATCGTTTTTCTTCAGCATTTAATCGTTGTTAAAGCTAATGTGCACTGGATTAAAGTTAAAAATGTACCAGAAGAAAACTTATAATTTATTTTAATTTTCACACAACATTGCGTAGAATTCATTCTCTAGGAACAAGCTTATAAAAAGTAGTAGAATATATAAGCAAGCTTTTGTTTGTAACTAAGGTCTATTAGTTCAGTCACTATTTATATAATTTAACAACATTACTATTTATGGAGTAATCTAATGAAAAAAACGCAAATCGCTCAAACTCTAATAGCAGGTGCAGCACTTCTAGCTACAAATGTTATTGCAGCGCCTAATGACCAATTATCTGTTGCTGAAGGTGCTTCTCCTGAAATTTCTGCAGCATTGACTGAATGGATCAGTACTGGTGAATCTCCTTCTGGCAGAAAAGATAAGTGTTTCGGTATTGCACTGGCTGCAGAGAATGATTGTGCTGCAGGTGCCGGTACGTCATGTGAAGGCACTTCAACTATTGATTTCCAAGGTGATTCTTGGACTTACGCACCTAAAGGTACTTGTGAGTCAATCGTAACGCCTAATGGCGTTGCGTCGTTAACAGCTTTAGACCGAGATCTTCCTTAATCTACAGTCTAAATCTTTGTAGTTGTTGTTTCTTCTAGCTAAGAAACAACTCGGTCGAGTCTGATATGACTATCCGTGAGTTAACGTGTTCTGCTGGAATCGGATTTAAACCCGATTACTTGCAACATGTTTTAGCGACTACTGAATCAGATCTTTGGTTAGAAGTTCATACCGAGAACTATTTGGTTGATGGAGGTATCAGGCTCGATTATTTAGAGCAGCTGCGGCAACGCTCGCAGCTGAGTTTTCATGGAGTTTCTGCCTCGCTTGGTGGCACTGAAATAATTAACCAAGAATTGATTGCAGCAACAAGAAAATTGGTTGATCGGTTTCAACCAAATTCAGTCTCAGAACATGCAGTTTGGTCACGAAATTTGGGTAATTACTTTCCTGATCTTCTGCCATTACCGAGAACCGAGCAAGCGATGTCACAACTCGTTAGCGGTGTGACGGCATATCAAGAAGGAATTGGGCGAAGCATCCTATTAGAAAATCCGACCAACTATCTTAGTTTTGCTAGTGAGATGGACGAACCAGAATTTCTAATTGAAGTTGCTAATCGTTCTGGTTGTGGGCTATTACTTGATATTAATAACCTTTATCTGAGTAGTGTTAATTGTGGGATGGACGTTTATTCATATATAGACAAACTACCACTAGGCTTGGTTGGTGAAATACATGTTGCAGGTTATACCGTTGATCCTGAGTTTAGTGACCAACTCTATATAGATAGCCACGCTGAGCCAGTTAGTGAACCGGTCTGGGAGTTACTTAGTTACGCCTTAAGAAGGCTTGGTTCGGTGCCCGTATTGGTAGAACGCGACGATAATTTGCCTGAATGGTCTGAGCTTATACAAGAGCGCAATCGTGCTCAGTCAATTATCATTAATAATCAAATAGAGTATGCAAGCAGTGCAATTTCGTAGTTATATCGAAGCCTTTTCGAACTATATTGAAACTGGTGATGCTCAGGGTTTAAGTCCTTATCTGTCTGATCATTCTAATCCGGCTTTTTTAAAAATTTATCGTAATGGCGCTGCCAAAGCATGTTTTGAAGCACTGGCCGCAAATTTTCCATCATTGCAGTCCTATTTAGGTGCTGATCAATTTAAAGCATTAGGTCGTGAATATATTTTTCAAAATTGGCCAACTGATGCACGTTTATCGACTTACGGTAATCAATTAGCAAACTACATTAGTACAGTTTCTACTCAATACCCTCCCTATAGTTATGATATTGCAAGACTTGATCGGGCTTGGTTAGATACTTTATTTTCAGTAGATGAAAAAGCATTACTAGCTGAAGATATAGCAGAGATTTTTAGTCAAGAAAATCAAGAAGATTTATTCTTGCTTGAATTAGCCAACTCGGTAAACCTGATACAGCTTGATAATGATTGTATGACTGACTGGCTTGCATTAAAGTTCGTAAATGAAAATATTAGGGTTGAATCAGGTGCAAAATCAATTATGCTATGGCGGCATGATCAAGCTGTACAGTATCGAGCCTTGAGCCCCTTTGAAGATAGTTTTATTGTCGCGATCTTTGAGTCTGGTTCGATATTGAGTGCAGCCGAAATAGCAGTTGCTAACTACCCAAATGAAGACCTTGGTGTTTTATTTGCAGGGTTACTGACCGCTGGAATATTAATTAAAAAATAATGCCTTAATTTAGGGGAATATAATGAGTATATTGAGATCGGTTCAATCCACCTATAAAAATATAGTTGAACATATAGGTGCTTATACAGCGGATTTATCGTCGTTGTTTTTACGTTTGATAGCAGCAAAAATTTTTCTGGATTCTGGCTTATCTAAGTGGAATGGTTTTCTAACATTTAATAAAGAAAAATACGATTTATTTAAATATGAATTCTTTTGTCCTGATCCCCCTAGAGAAGGCGCTCTGCAGTTATGTGACCCTCAGACACTGGACTATACAGAAGGTTCGTCAATTGTTAGTGTCATTAATGCTGCCGCACTGAGTGCAGGTGTCATGGAAGTTCTATTGCCTACATTATTGATTGTCGGATTGTTTACTCGATTTGCTGCACTTGGCTTAATCGGAATGACTTTGTTTATTCAATTATTAGTTTTCCCGACATGGTCGCATTGGATTAATCCGGCTTCATGGTGGGCTGTTGCCTTATTTGCAGTATTCGCCTATGGACCAGGCCGACTGTCATTAGACCGATTATTCGGCCTTGATAAAGGCAATAAAAAATCCTAGAGCACGAACGTAAACGACACTCATCTCTAACTGAAAGTAGAGATGAGTGTTTGCTTTAGTATTCTAAAGGTCTATAGAGGCAAGCCTAGCTTCTTCAACTATCTTATTGAAAGACAGACTTAGTCATCTTTAGATCGTTTAAATCCAAGGTGAGAAATATCTGGTGGGAAAAACATTGCCCAATTCCATTCTAAAAACAATCGAACTTTGCGCGAAAAAGTAGGTACCTTTAACAGATAAATACCGCGCCACATCATAAAACCAATTAAGCCTGAAAAATGCATCCCAAAAATATCAGCAACCGCCTTATTGTGCCCGATTGAAGCAAGCATACCTATAGGCTCATAACCAAATTCTTGCGTAGGTTGGTTAGATATTTTAGCGACAATATTTTTAGCCAGCGTTTTTGCTTGGCGATGGGCAAATTGAGCTGTGGGAGGGCAAAATTGACCTGATTTTTTATTTGGCACTAAAGAGCAATCCCCCATTGCCCAAATACCATTATCTCCTTCTACAGACATGTCTGCTTGTGTAATAACTTTGCCTCGATCGGTTGGCAAGTAGTCATTTTCAATAAATACATGTGGCGCTGTTCCAATAGTACATATTATTGTTGCTCCTGTTACTTCTTTGCCACTTTTTAAAATAACTTTTTCATGTTCAATTTTTTCAGCTCGTTCGTTAAGTAAAACTTCAATCCCTCTTTTTTTGAAATTCTCTAATGTTTTTTTAGATAGCTGTTCTGACAGTTCTGGTAATAAACGATCGGTACCATGCACAATAGTAATGCGACAATCGTCACTATCAACATTTTTATAATAACGTTGTGCAGAATTCAGGAAATCCTCTAATTCACCAGCTGTCTCAACTCCACTAAAACCGCCACCCAAAACCACAAACGAGGTTAGCTGTTTGCGCCGAGTCTCATCAGGGTGAATAGTCGCTTGTTCAAGACGGTCGATCAGTTGGTTTCTAATAAACAGCGCATCTCCGACTGTTTTCAAAGGCAGTGTGTTTTCATCAAGCCCTGGTAACATGACGGTATTGGCTTGGACCCCAGCAGCAAGTACGATTTGATCATAAAACAAGGTCGCTTCACGATCGTTATGGTAGTGAATTTCCTTGTTTTCATAATCGATTTTGTCGACTGTGACCATGCGAATTTTAGTACGCTTTAAAATTAGTCGTATCGGTGCTTGCACATGTCCCGGAAGTAGTGATGCACCAATAACTTCAGGTAACAAAGGATTGTAAGTAATGAAGTTTGTTTTGCTAAGAAGATAAATATCCCAGTCTGCGGGCAATGTGGATTCAAGTTTTTTGGCCAACACAACACCAGAAAAACCACCCCCAATAATTACTATTCTTTTTTGATTTGTTTTATTCAAATGGCCTCATGGGGTGCCTTTTCGCAAAGATCAAACGGATGATTAGAGCGCTAGTATTGATGCTTAGGTGAAAAACTTCAAACCATTTTTAATTGAAAGAGCACTCATGGACAAAGCGTCGTTGTACATGAGAAATATGATCATCCAAACAAATCAGCCAGCCTAGTTAAGCAACCGAATATATCTATTTATTATGTAACTAAATGTCGTTTGGGTCGGTCTAACTACACTAGAAAACAAAAACTATAATACCGGGCTATCTGTCATGACTGTGCGTCAATATTTCATTTTTTTTGCTGTAGTCGCCGTTTCAATCGCACTGGGGCTGTCACTCTTCTCATCGACATGGCTTTGGTCGTTTGTAGTAATCGGGCCAATTGTTGTACTGGGCATGTACGATATTTTCCAAACAAAGCATTCAATTCTAAGGTTATATCCAGTTCTTGGTCATTTCAGGTATATGTTGGAGTCTGTAAGGGAGGAAATTCAGCAGTACTTTGTGGAAAACGATATTGAAGGAACTCCGATTCCTCGAGAGTACCGATCGCTGGTGTATCAACGTGCAAAAGGAGTCAGAGACACTAGGCCTTTTGGAACA
>JALZWI010000106.1 GCA_023299895.1 Arenicella sp.
AAGCAAAGCAACGACTTCAAGAACAAAATTAACAGGAAATAGCCATGGACCAAAAGGCTGTAATAGCAACTCTTTACTAAAACCAATTGGCCCTTTATTTTTAAGGCTGTAGTAAATAATCATAATAAATACAGCGAGTGCTGAGCCTAATGCAACATTCACATCAGTTGATGGCACAATCTTCATGTATTCAACGCCAGCAAATTTTGCCAACTCAGGAATCCAATCAACCGGGATTAAATCCATTAAATTCATTAAAAATACCCACACAAAAACAGTCAACGCCATCGGCGCGATGTAAGCATTCTTAGCGTGTTTGGTAAAGGTACTGTCCTTGCTGTCTTGAGCCAACTCAAATAATGACTCAACCGCGCATTGCACTTTAGAAGGTTTGTCGGCGCTAAATCCTTTAGCAATACCACGAAACACCATCATCATTATTAACACTAAACCTAAAGACCAGATCATGCTATCTACATGAATTGCCATAAAGCCCATGCTCTTGGCTTCGGCCGCCCCATGCGCTATACCCCAAGTTCCATCAGGAAATTGCCCATAGGTTAAGTTGGTCAAGTGGTGGTTAATATAACCAGCGCTTGTTAATTCACCGTCAACAGATGCCATTATTTATCTCAAACAAAAATTTTAAAATTCTTTCGAGGCTAACTTCTCTAGTATACAAATCGAGCCTTCAGCCCAAGAGCGCTAAAGCGCTCGATACAAATGAGCCTTCGGCTCCAAAGAGCTAATGCTCTTTGTATAAAAGAAACAACCAATTAATTACGACCGCTGCCAAAACATACGCAATAATAAACGGCAGCATCGACACTTTGAGTACAATGATGCAAATCGCCATCAATGCCAAAGTTAGTAACGCTTTCAATGCAACGCTGAAGTAAAAGCGAACTAATAGTTCGCTGGCAGCCGAGTCAGCTTGAATGTCGACCGACCTAGTGTTAAATAGTCGACCTGCAAAAAACAAACTTGCTAGTGCTGCGATCAATCCACCAAATAGGGCAGAGAGTGCTTCACGCGTATCAAAACAAAAGTATAAAACTAGGCTAAAAACAAAAGAGCCTAACATTTGTAATAGGGCTAACTTCAGTACAACTTTCGGTTCAGATTTAGTACTTAATGCCTGAACTTGCTCAGAGTCTTTAGTCATATTGAAATGCCTGTTTTGACTGCTCGCGGAGTATAAATGTTCAACCTTGATTTCGCAATGCTTGAATAGGTATTTAAAGCAGCAATTTAATCACCGAGCATGATTTATGCTAATACGCGTATTATGTCCAGCCTATGCGGGTTTCAAACAGTTAAATCAACTCGATAAGTCCTATTTTTTTGGATTTTAAATAAGACTATTGTGTTAAATGATAGTGAGCATTCATATAGTAATCACAGCTTATTTAATACCTTAAATATATAATTTCGATTAATACTATTTTTATCACTATATATCGATAATTTTTTTGTTAGATAGCTCTATCAATACAGCTTATTTTATATGCTCAATGATGCCATCTAGAATATCTAGACTAGCGTACTCAATAACCAACTTTCCTTTGCCTTTTTTATCTTCGACTGAGACCTTGGTTCCTAATGTCTGCGCAAGGGTTTCTTCTAATTTTAAAATATCTGTCGATTTGGTTTTTGTTACTGTTTTCTTCTTAGGTGAAACATAGCTGCGCACTAATGCTTCGGTTTGACGTACGGATAATCTTTTAGAGTAAACTTCAGCGGCGGCATAATCTTGCTGCTCTACCGCTAAACCTAAGAGGGCACGAGCATGACCCATTTCAATTTTGCCATGCTCAAGTAATTGTTTAGCGGCATAACTAAGATTCAATAAGCGTAATAAATTAGTCACCGCTGCGCGCGAGCGCCCAATGCTTTTAGCCATGTCTTCATGAGTTAAGTCAAATTCGTCCATTAAACGCTTCAAACCAACCGCTTCTTCAACCGGGTTTAGATTCTCACGTTGAATATTCTCAATCAACGCGACCGCCAGGGTTGCTTCATCAGGAATATCTCTAACTAATACAGGCACTTCATCTAATTGCGCAATTTGCGCAGCACGCCAGCGTCGTTCACCAGCAATAATCTCATATTTATCAGCACTGACAGGACGAACTAAAATTGGCTGTATGATTCCTTGCGATTGAATAGACGCAGCCAACTCTTGCAATGACTCGGCGTCCATATTGGTTCTAGGCTGGTATTCACCGGGCTGTAATTTTTCAATCGGCAAACTAGAAGGTGCATCAGCTGACGCTTTATTTGCTGATGCTTCAGTCTGCGGTTGGCTGGCACTGAGCAGTGCATCTAAACCACGCCCTAAACGTTTTTTCTTTTTAGTTGTCATAATTTTAGGTAGTCGTTGCGCTCGCCGCATTTACATCCGAGCGTTGGAGTATTTCATCAGCTAATTGGAAATACGCTTTTGCACCTTTTGACTGTGGGTCATAACTGATCGCCGGCTCCCCATAACTAGGTGCTTCGGCTAAGCGCACATTACGCGGTATAATAGTTTTGTAAACTTTATCACCAAAGTGTGTTTGTAATTGCTTGCTGACTTCGTTTGATAAGCCATTACGACCATCGAACATGGTACGTAACAAGCCTTCTATTTTTAGATTAGGGTTCAGCGTTTCTCTGATTTTACGTACCGTGGCAATTAATGCGCTTAAGCCTTCTAAAGCAAAATATTCACATTGCATAGGAATCATTACGGAATTGGATGCAACCAAGGCATTGATGGTTAATACATTTAAAGCTGGCGGGCAATCGATAAAAATATAATCGTATTGATCTTTCACTTCGGACAAGGCTTTTTGTAAACGTAACTCGCGACCAATTTCATTCAGTAACTCAACTTGCGCACCTGCCAAATCTCCGTTGGCAGCAATTAAATCAACTCCGCACTCAGATTTAGTAATCACCTGTGCAGCACTAACACCGTCAACTAATAGTTCATAAATTGTATTTTCGGCGTCTTCCATATCAAGCCCACACCCCACACTGGCATTGCCTTGCGGATCCATATCAATCAATAATATGCGCTTGCCACGCTCAACCAAAGACGCCGCCAAATTGATGCTAGTGGTGGTTTTTCCAACACCGCCTTTTTGATTGGTAACTGAAATTATTCTTGCCATGAGTGTCAACGCACTGGTTATGTCAGCTGAAGGAAGCTTAGGGTATCAAATTTCAGGCCAAGCCGACACATCTTGTTTGCAGCTTTATTTATTCTTGTTGAATGAGCTATAATAATTTTAACCTTATTCAGGTCAACTCAAGTATGCTCAAAATCATTTTCATTTTAATACTAACATCGTGTTTGAGCGCCTGCTTTCCAAAAAAAGCAGGCTCAAGTCTGGCGCATTTTAATGTCGAAGCGCCCCAAGTTGGCGAGAAAGCACCGAATTTTACATTACAAAATCTTCAAGGCCAGCCCGTTGAACTTGCAGACCTAGTCGGTGACAAGCCGATTGTTTTACAGCTAGGTAGTCATACCTGTCCAGTCTATCGCTACCGTCGTTTTAGTATGAGACCCTTGTATCAAAAATATTCAGATAAAGCGCATTTTTTATTGATCTACACGTTAGAAGCTCATCCGGTGGGTGCAATCAACCCTTATGTTGATCGTGAATGGGTAAGCAGCTTCAATTATCTAACCAACACACTATACGAAAAACACGTTGATTATGCAGCGCGAGTCGACATGGCAGAGTTTTCAGTCAATAAACTCAAGGTTCCCTACCCAGTGGTTATCGATACTTTTGACGACGCAACCTGGAAAGCTTATGGGCGAGCACCCTCGGCCGCCTTTGTTATTGATCGCAATGGCGACATAGCATTAAGCTTACCGTGGGTTGACCCTAAAGAAATAGCCATAACATTAGACAAGCTAGAGAGTGTCTACTAAAGCCTGAGAAATTCAATCAAATATTAGTTTGAGTGCTTTTATAGCCCCTAAATTGAATATTCCTAATTCAGAGCGAATACAGTTCCAGCAGTTTGGCTTTTATTAACTTGCCGTTCTCTTCTCTTGGCAGGGCATCCACTAGAACAATAGGCCGGGGCACAAAAGCTGAATCCAAATATTGACTAAAGTGATCACGCAAATCTTCTTTACTTGTTATTTGCGGCAACACCACCAAAGCTACTAAACGCGGGATAGAGCGTTTTTGAGGCGGAAAAATAACCACACCGTCAATTAAATTAGGGAATTTCATCAATACATTATTCACCTCAAGCAAGGAACCGCGCTTACCGGCAATATTGATTTGATCTGAATTACGGCCAGTCAATATAAAATATTGGTGATCAATCATCGTGATTTGATCATCTAACAAAACGCTATCAGGTAAGTGCTTAGCACTGACTGTCGTCCGCCCATTGTCTTGTGCTGTGAAATCAAGACCATCAAAACGCCGCCATTGATCAGTTTGGGTGGGCCGTCGAATCGACATCGAGCCAACTTCGCTGCAACCATATATTTCACGAATCTGTGTTTGGAGTTTTTGTTCAACCGCTTGCGCCAGTTCAGTATTAAGTGGTGCCGTTGCGACCAAAATGTTATCTAACTGTGAATTAAGGCTTGAGCTGGCATTGATCGCCCGTAAATGTAACGGCGTTGTGACTAACCCTTTCGGCCCCGGCAACTTATCTAATAATGCATAAATATCAGGCGGAAAAAATGGTTGTTCATCGACTAAGCAAACATTCGATAACAACGCCATTAACACTGTGGTTTCAAGCCCCCACATATGTTGGCTTGGCACTGTGGCAACGTGATAAAAAATGTCTGCCTCATTAGGCAACATATAACTTGCGTTAATCGCGGTGCTGGCAACAAAGGTATGCCATGTTTTAATGATGGCCTTGGCATCACCAGTAGAGCCAGATGTAAAACTAATCGCCGCAATATGCTCTAAATCTATTTGTAGAGCTTCATGGTCACTGCATATTGAAGAAACTTCTTTTGAAAATAAGGTTAGTTCTTGTAAATTAATCGCCGCAACATTATCTGCAAGATCGGGTAAGCCATCATGAACGATATAGGCCTCACTATAACGTTCATGTAAACGAGCTTGTGTAGCGGTGGTTTTATTAGACGGCAATAAATTGGTCTGTTGACGTACAATTACTGCGCAAAAAGTCACCATAAACAAGTAACGATTATGGCAAAGATTTATACAATGAGGTTTTTGCGAATGGCTTTGGGGTAACTGCTCGGCTAGAAAGTAAACATGGTTTAAAAATTGTTGCGCGCTGATCACACCGGCTTTGCTATTTAATTGAACCAATGGCTTACTCAGCCAAGCTATTGGGTCATCGCTATGGCGATTGATTAACGCTGCCGTATTACTCATATGTGTTACACATCACTATACAAATATCACTCAAAGCAAGAAAATTTAGCTTATTTGTTGTTCTCAATAAATTGGCATAAACTTTTTAATGTCGCAAAAGCATCACGCGTGCTTTCGTCTTCGGCTTTCATTTCAACACTATATTTCTGAGATATCGCTAACGCAATCTCCAATGCATCAATCGAATCAAGACCTAAACCTTCGCCAAACAAAGCTTCATCAGGGTCTATTGCATTTGCTTCAATGTCCTCAAGATTGAGCACATCAACCAGTAATATTGCTATTTCAGCTTCAGCAGTCGTTTGAGTTACCACTAGTTTCTCCAGGTTTTATATCTTTATTTTTAATAGACTAAAGTTTAAACTATTGCGACCAAAATGAATAAATAAAATACACTCTATTTAGTGACATTTTTTAGATAAAAAGGAATAGTTATTTCATGGTTGGCCAATTTCAGATCGCGCTTAATAATAAAAATAATGCTTAATAATTTTCTTTCAACTAAAACAACTAGCGATTTATTGTTAGAGCCTGATACCTTAGCGGTATTAGAGTTTCGACAATTTTCTGTTGAAAATGCCGTGCCTGTTAAATTATCAACCTTAAAAAGCAATACAGATGAGCCTCGCAGAATGGTTGAGGTTTGGAAATCTCATTCGAACATTATTAATAGCGGCATTAATAATAACTGTCGCTGGCGTTGCTCAGATGACTATTTATTTGTTGCGATTGATCTAGAGTGTCATAAGTTAAACAACTTAGAAAACATATCAGAACAAGCCTATCACAACCTTTTGCAAACCATTCAAGACTCGGATTACAAAAAATTATTGCGCATCTGGAATATTATTCCGCGCATAAACATAGGTGATGGCGACGATGAAAATTACAAACGCTTTTGTAATGGTCGCCTAAACGTCTTTAATCAATTTGGTATCAAAGATACCGACTACCCCGCTGCATCAGCCGTCGGGCACTATGGTGATGGCATTACTGTTTATGCCATCTCAACAAAACTCGACCCAATGCATATCGGCAACCCTCGACAAGTCGATGCCTTTGAATATCCTAGGCAATATGGCCCAAGCAGCCCTTCGTTTGCACGAGCTACTTGTCTAGAAATTCCAGACACAACCAAAAAATTATTTTTCATCTCTGGTACGGCAAGTATTCTAGGCCATGATACAGTTCATATTGACGACTTAGCAGGCCAATTACACACCACCAACGATAATATTCTCTACCTATTAAAAGAAGCAGGGCTTAGACGTGATGAAATTCATAGTCTGCGTGTTTATCTACGTGACCCTTGCGATGCTCACCAAACCAGAAAAACAATCGAATCTTGGTATCCTAATGCTCAAGTAATAATTACTCATGCAGATATTTGTCGCGCTAATCTATTAGTTGAAATTGAATGCTTCTGCATCTCTGTCTAGTCTGTTAAGGACTTGCGTAGCAGTAACGTCTTAATCTTAAATAAGTAACGATACTTTTTGAAACTCTCAATAAATCACTACTGGCGAATCTGCGCTGCAGGTATTAGTTATACAGTTTTTGCTGTTGGGGTATTTTTCCCCGTTGTTTATATGCTCTTTTTAGCAATTCTACCAATTGACAAACAATCCAAACAACTCAAGCTACGAAAATCAATAAAAATGTTATGCCGTTTTTATGTCGACTTTATGCAGTTTGTAGGATTAATGACTTATCAAGTTAAGGTCGACAAACAAATCATTAATAAACCAATTCAAGGACACTTAGTCATTTCGAATCACTCAATGTTAATCGATGCTTTGTTCATTTTGGCTTATGTAGACGATCTTTGTTGCGTGGTAAAACATCAACTCACCATTAACCCATTTACACGTTTAGTGGTTTCCCTAGCCGGTTATGTTTCAAACAGTTCTGAGGACTTTATTGAACAAGCAATGGCCAAATTAGCTGCGGGAGAAAACCTATTAATCTTCCCTGAAGGCACACGCAACACCTACGACACGCAATTAGAATTTAAACGAGGAGCTGCCAATATTGCAGTCATTAGTCAGTGCTCCGTCTTGCCGATATTAATACTCCCTAAACCAAGAGCATTACAAAGAGGTGAGAAGTGGTACCAATTACCTACCAAGAAATCCGTTATTCATTTTCATATTGACCCTCCACTGACCTTATCTAACTGCATCGACACGTCGAAACCACGCACTCACCAATATCGACGTTTGACTGAATTTTGGAGCGAATATTACCTATCGGAAATTAACCGCATAGGCTGATATAATCTATCCAGATAAACCTTAAGTATAAAATGAAACTATGAGTCTTTCTAAAGACCAAATCCTGCAACATATAAAGCAGGTCCTCAATGAACTATTTGAAGTTGAAGACAATCAGTTGGTTGGCTCAGCGCGTTTGTATGACGATCTTGATATCGACAGTATCGATACTATTGATCTGCTCATTGAACTCAAAAAAGTAATCGGCAAAGAGATTGACACGGCTGCATTTAAGAATGCGAGCACCATTGATGATGTCGCCGATGTAATCAGCCAGTTATAAAAACAAGATGACCAACAATCTAAGTGTAGACATTGAAATAGAAGTGCCTTTTTATGATGTCGATGCCTATAGGATTGTTTGGCATGGACATTATGCAAAATACTTTGAAGAAGCACGTTGTGCGCTATTAGATAAGGTTGGTTGCACTTATCAAGACATGGAAGAGTGGGGCTATTTTTTTCCAGTCATTGATTTGAATGTGCGTTATATAAAGCCACTTCTTTTCAAACAAAAAATCCGCATCAACGCACAGATCAAGGAATGGCACAATAAACTGGTTATTAATTACTTAATTAGCGATATTGATAACGACGAACGACTGACCAAAGGCTGTACAACGCAAGTCGCTCTTTCAATGCCAGATCATATTATGCAATATGAATGCCCCGCGCCTTTAGTAAAAAAAATCAATGAGCTGCTTGCCGATGAATAAGGTCGGACTACTATTTATCTTGTTAGTCATGTCAAGCGTCACAAACAGCGCTGCACAAACTGATGACGCCTGGTTACTTATTAAGCCGCAGGAATGTCGATTTTCAGGTGAATTCACTCAAAAGAAATTACTGCAAGGCTTGGATCATGCGCTAGTTTCTTCAGGCGTGTTTTTTTATGACTGCGGACTCGGCATTATCTGGAAGACCCTTACTCCAATCGTTGAATCGTTAGTGCTCAATAAAACAGGTGATAGTCATATTGTAAAACGCCTTAAGATAGAAGTAATCCAATCTCAACAAAACAAATTCATCAGTCAATTAATTATGGCACTGGTGAGCGCCGATGAAGCTTATTTATCAAGCACGTTTGACTCATCTCGGGTTAATAGTAATACAGTGGTTTTAACGCCAACGAACAGGCGGCTAAAACGTGCGATTAAATCCATTACTTTGTCAGAAAACACGGTCAGTGAGATCACATTCGACATGCTCGATCAAAACTTGCAAACAACCTCGATCATTTCGACCGTGCTTATTAACTACCCTGAAAACTCGTCGCTAGAGACAAAAAAACACTGTATAAAAGTATCAGAACTAACCGATACTGAGTGTAATTTATTAAAAGCAGAGACTGACTAAAACCCTGAATGTTCAAATTTAATTATCTGCGTTTAGCTAAGATCGTATTTTTACTGTTACTACTTACCTCTATATTTCTGGGGTCACAGATCAGTGACAATCTAAAAATTAGCACTAACTTAAGTGAACTAAACCCGCAGAATCAACATTCTCCCCAAACTAAAGCTGCGATTGAACAACTCAGTGAGAATATCGAAAGACGCGTTTTGTTACTCGTCATCGGGACTGATGAAGACCAAATTTTTGATGCTAGCGACAAGCTGATCGAACAACTCACTAACGTCAGTGGTTTACGTGTACATCCAGACAATGAAACAGTTGCCAGTCAGCTACTAGAATTTCTAAAACCATATCGTTTCTCACTCCTGAGCGAACAACAACGCGAATCACTCAGCGCTGTAGATTCCGACGATATTATCAGTACTGCCAAAGAAGAAATTTTTGCCCTTTCTTCTATACGTTTTTTCCCTTTCAATGAAGACCCGCTTGGTTGGCACAGCACCTTTATTCAAAGCTTCTTTAATTCATTACAACCACCCGAGTCAAATTCTAATAATTTTCATGCCACTGTGTCTTTGAGTATTGATGAGGGCTCAATGGACATGCAACGTCAAGAGACATTAAGCGCTGCTCTCAACTCAATTACTGAGCAGTTACAAAATGATTACCAAATAAACATCGAGCGATCTGGAATTTTCTTTTTTGCCACAGATGCAGCTGCATCCTCAAAGAAAGACATAAGCTTAATTAGTACAGGTTCAACGATTGGTGTAGTGCTGTTGCTCCTATTAGCCTTTCGTTCTTTCTGGAGTTTGATCTTGCCTGTTGCGTCAGTTTTGCTTGGTGTTGTCTTTGCTTTTATCATAACTCACAGCATTTACGGCAATGTGCATATTCTTACCATTGTGTTCGGCGCGAGTTTAATTGGTATAGTGATCGATTACTCCTTGCACTACTTTTATCATATCAGCGCCAATTCACTAGCTAATAAGCCGGTATCTAATACTGCACTCTACCGAGCTTTGATACTGTCATTAATAACCTCCTTGATTGGTTACTCCTCACTCGGTTTCTCAAGTCTGCAAGCTTTGAAAAAAGTCGCTGTGTTCTCTTGCTGTGGATTATTTATGGCTTGG
>JALZWI010000107.1 GCA_023299895.1 Arenicella sp.
TAAATCTAAATAAATTTGGTAGTCGCCTGGGCAATAGAATGGACCAGATTGAGCCTGACCTATTCCACACGCAGATCGAACTTGCCCAGTATATAAAACAAGTTTGGGGGGCTGATAAGTTTTACCCATTTGAGCAAACACCGTAGTCCACGTATCTTCTGTCTCAGCCAAAATTACAGAAACAAACTGTCTCGCCTCATCTTGTTGCGCCGTTTGTTGGCCTGAGCTCGGGGCCTCATATTGCTGAGTACTTACTTGCGAACCGCCACCAATAAATAGCCCAAGTATTTTTGATACATCATCACCAAAAAAGACACTAGCAAGCAGTAAAATTATCATTGCACCACCGCCAACTGCTTTAGTGTTTCGTCCACTTGATAAACGACTTCCACGTCGATCTACAACATTGTCACTTTGTCTTCTTCCACGCCAACGCATACTCGACTCCTAATTATTAAAAACGCCCTATACGAAGTCTAGCTCCGCACATGTAAGTTAAGCAAGTTTCTTAAGTTCAATAATTCATGCTGTAGTCGATCAGCATCTTGTTCATTAATGGTGCTCATTGCATCGCGAGCCACTTTTGCTAAATCTGCATAACCATACATACCCAGAGAGCCTGCTAATTTATGCACATCGTCTTTAATCACGTCATAAACCTCTTGCGGTGGCTCAGCATGGTCTAGCAGTGCATGTAAATGCTTGGTAAGCATATTCGCCTTTTCTGGCATACTGCCTTTATAGCGTTCACGTAATTCTTGTATTTGTTGTGATTCTGAAGTCATTATACTTACTAGTATTTAAATTATTATCTTGCAGAAATTTGTCCCGCGATACGAAAAATATCATTAACATCAACGGGCTTTACCAAGTAACCATCGCAACCCAACTCTTCGACTTTACTTTGTTCCGTCTCGAATGGTGATGCGCTCATCACAACAACAGGGGTTTTATCGCCTTTTTCGCGAATAAGCTGGATCGCTTTGTAGCCAGTCATTATTGGCATATGGATATCCATTAGGATCAAATCAAAAGTTGACCGCTCAGCTTTTTCAACTGCTAGTGCTCCGTTTTCGACACGGTCAACGATGGCACCTTGTTCAATCAATAAAATGGACACTAAGTCAGCAATATCATCATCGTCTTCTACTAATAAGATGTTAAGCGCTTGATCAGGTCGAATAACAGCAGCATCTGACTCCACCTGAAGCCGCTCTACCTGGGGTGCCGCCAGATCAAATTCAGCTGTCGTGCCTTGATCGAGAACTGAGTTGATTGTCAAGCCCCCCCCCATCAAATCAATAATTCTTTTGGTGATAGTCAGACCTAAGCCAGTACCTGCTTTTCCAGTATTGGGTGCTTGCCAAAATGGCAGTAATATTTTTTCTAAATTTTCTTTACTGATGCCTGGGCCAGTGTCCACTACTTTCACTGTCAATTGATCATTTTGCCAATTCACATCCACATTTACAGAGCCTATATCAGTAAATTTAATTGCGTTGCCGACGATATTAATCAAGCATTGTCGCAAGCGACTATCATCCACTAAGGCAATCGCGTTGTCTGGCACATTACTGATTAGATTAAACTCTATATTTTTAGTCGCGGTTAAAGGGTCCAATAATATAGACACATCGTGAAAAAGTTCTGACAAATCAGTTGCTTTAGGGTTAACAATAATTTCACCAGAATCAAGCTTGCCATGATCTAATAAATTTTCAACCAGCGATAACAAATGACTGCTCGAACGCCTTACAGCAGACAAATAATCACTTGCCCCGGGGACATATTGGTCGAGTAAAGTAATATCTCGACTTAATAAATTGGTATAACCAATAATAGAGCTGAGTGGCGTACGAAACTCATGTGAAACACCAGATAAAAAACTACTCTGCAAGCGACTTGCTTCATCCAATTTTTGCAATAATTTTTTTTGCTGATTAAGCAATAATTCATTTTCATTAGCATGTTGCTGTAAAGCCTGACGTTGCTGAAAATGTTTAGCCGCGTCACTAATAACAATAATCACGCTCTCTACTTCTGGAAGAATTCGAATTGATATTGGCTCGCCGACTGGATTACTAACCATTGGCAGGTGTAATTCAGAATGCGTATCCATTCCGACCATAAAATCCATATAGTCAGTAATATTCGCACCGCTTGGAATAGCAGAAAAACCAAACTGCTCAATGTTATCTGAAACACTTTTTACAATCATTGAGTGATCCAAGCACAAATAAGCTATATCTAACTTATTAACCAGTTTGTCGCTAAATGTTTTTTTTATTGCAATATTACTCATATTCATCACATCAAAGATTAGCTATACCCTCTTAAACGAATTCTTTTAGTTATGCAGACACATATTGTTAAAGCCGTTAGCTTATTTATTATGACTACTAACTTTTTTACGAAAAACTATTATCTTGTTTTATTAAAAAGAAACCAGTTCATTCAAATAAAGCAACCAGACTAGAGAATAAATGATCAACATTATCACCTTCTTTTGCACTGGTCTTAACAATCTGTAGACCTGTTTCTTGCATGTCTTCGATTAATTGATTCGAAACAGCCCAATCAGGCGAATCACTTTTGTTTAATGCGATAACGCAAGGCAC
Source organism: Arenicella sp. (assembly GCA_023299895.1). Next base: position 2,619 of record JALZWI010000107.1, read on the forward strand.
TTTACCTAGGCGTTGTTCAACAGTACTCAGAAAGTCAGAAATAGAAACAACTGTTTCTTCACGAGTACCATCAACAACTAAAATAATACCCGCGGAACCAACTAAATAGTTCAGATTTATTGGCGATATTGAATCACGACCTGCAATATCCCAAACCACCAACTTGGTATCACCTACAAACGCAGTGTCGATCTTAACGCCAACGGTAGTTAAATACTTATCGGAAAAGACATTGTTAACAAATTTTTGCGTTAGGCTGGTTTTACCCACAGCAAACTCGCCAATCATGCATATTTTCTTCTTTTGAGTGTCCTTCATTTTACATTTCCAGCTTAGAGCGTTACTTTTCGAAAACATCTATTGATATTTCAAGCCAGGGCGTATTACTCAACTCTAAGAGATTGCCACCTAAGCCTTCAAGTTGATCACTAAAGTACTGCCGTAACGACGAAAAAGAGGCATACAATTTGGTGGTGTCTAATCTATCTTCCACCACAAGTTGGCGCAATCGAATATCATTATTTAGCAACCACTCAATGGGCGCATGGCCTTCGATGAACAACCCTTGATCATTCGAATTAAATTGCACGCCATCGGGGGCAACTAACTCTCTTATTAACCTCGTCATAACGACATCAGGATCAAGCGACCGAAATGGTGCCGTCTTAAACTGTAGAGTATCTTTATCAATGTTATTAGCGCTTAAAATAGCGTAAGGAATTTGCGCATCAAAATCCTGCAGCCCTTCGATAACAATATTATCGTTATCCCAAAACATTTGTGTAACAAATAAACCCGGCACTTCTTTCAAATAACGCTCTGCCGTGTTGATTTTTGAATTCTGCACAAACCAGTTATAAGCAAAATAATACACGCTCGCTATCAAAACAATGCTGATCAGTGTTTGCGCAATCGAGGGTCGGGATATCAATCCGTCATCACCCTCTAATAACTCTAATTGAAGTAATGGCTCAAGCTTATCTTCAATGCCTGCAAAAGTAGAACTATCGCCATCAAAGTCAGCTAACTCTTGTGCATAATCAGTTCGAACACCGTCCAACATATCATAAAGGTCATGTTTTAAACTTTCAGGTGCGTTACCAAAAATAACACAGGCTAACATTGCATTTGGACTATGCGCTAGCCAGACTTTATACTCACCTACTTTAAAGTCAGTTAAACGATCTTCTTCATTTTGCGAAAAGGAATCTTGCACAAAACTCTGAATCGCCGATAACATTCCACTTACCGCATCACTATCAAGGCTACTGACACCCTCACCTGCAATGTCTGCTATGCAGATACTGCTATCACGATCAATCAAATAAAGGTGCTCAACTTTAAATTTTAAGGATTTTCGAAGTGCTAATTCGGCATATGGCACTCCGGTTCGCATCGCTTGCATGCGGAGCTTCAGACCTTCAGCAGAAGTGGCCGATTCAATTGTATGGTTAATCGTGACCATCATCGACGTCATCGCCTGCGTAATAGCACGCCGAATTGACGGGCCCATTACCGGATATAGAATCTGTGCGTATTCTTCAGGCTCAGCTCTAATCGCCTGTTTTAAGCTTTCTGATATTGGTTTTTTAAACGCTTCGATTAAACGATCATCCTGCTCGACACCAGCAATAATTGCTGGTGGTAACACTTCAAGCACATCCTTGGTGCGAGATTCAATATTTTCTATGCGCTCCTTTAACTCTGCGAGCTTTTCAGCATCAGCCCCAACAATAATTTGCCTAAGCTCTTCTAACTGGCTCATGCTGATATACAGATAAAAGCAGTCATACTATTAAAAATATAATTCTAAATTAATTGCTGCTGCGCAACTTAACAGCAACTTCATCCAGCAATAACGCTAATGATTGTCTGCCAACTTTATCCGATTCGAGTTGATTCTTTTGTGCTTTAATTTCTGTGGTTAATTCTTTTTGCGCAGATAATAACTGCTCGACGAGATCTTGCTGACTCTCTTCCAAGACCTTACGTACTTCAACTAACTCTTGATTAGCTTGATCTTCCATCACAGTGATTGAATGCTGTAACGCCGTCTCGGCTTCACTAAAACTTTTCTGCAGACTAGTAAATTCTGTATCACGGTTACTATTTTCCGAAACAATTCGCTTATCAAGAGCAGCCAATGATTGATTCACTTTGCTATCCATGTCGTTGATTTTATTAACCAATTTATTCATCAGCTGATCAACATCCGCCTCGAGGCGCGCTTCTAAATCGGCAAACCTTTGTTCGAAACTAGCGACATACTTCCCAAATAGAATATCTCTGACTTTTTCAATGTCGCCTAAGCCAGGATTAATTATTTCTGCAGACTGCCTTTTATTATTATCAACCATCACTCACCTCTAATAAAACATTTAAAACTCTATATAACTATATGTTTATTCTACACTATATTTTCCAATCGGTAACCATGTCGATAAACAGAAGTTAATTTCCAGTTTGGCTCATTATCAATATTAAGCTTTGATCGCAGTCGACTCACATGCGTATCAATGGTTCGTGTATTTACCTGTGCACTAGTTCCCCACACCATTTCCAACAGGTGTCCACGCGAAATAACTCTACCCATATTCTTAAATAGGAATAAGGTTAATTCATATTCCTTTTGGGTCATATCGACCACATTACCGTTATAGGTAACCTCTCGTAGCTTAGTATCAACATTGTATGGCTCAATTTTATAAGTATCAGCGACGTTTTCTTCACCATAACCAACGCGTCTTGCAATGGCATTAATTCTCGCCATGGTCTCGTTATGGCGAACTGGTTTAGTCATGTAGTCATCCGCGCCGTGCTGCAAAGCAGCAACAATGTCCTCTTCAGCATCTCGTTGAGTGATAAATACAACTGGCACAACAGGGTCAAGTTGGTCACGTAAATGCTTTAACACATCGAGACCATTAAAGTTTGGGACCATCCAGTCCAATAACACTAAATCATAGCTGTCTAACGAGTATCCGCGAATAAATTTATTTCCGTCATTATAAACGGTAGTCTGATGCCCCCCTTCTTCAAGCCACGCACATAATAGATCAGCTTGATCTGTATCATCCTCAAGAATAACTATTCTCATACATTCTGCCTTTTATATATAATAATCATGAGCCATTTATTGAATGAACATTCTCTAAATTGGCAAAAATATTTTTAATTGAAAAACAATCATTAACTTCAATTAAAAATGTGAGAAAGTGTTACTAAAAACTCGTAGCTCATAACAACTTCCGAAAACGATAGAGGGATACGCTTACTTATGCTACTTTAAGCTTAACACCTAACCATCTATATAATACTCATTTTTTTTAACTCTAAGCAATTAATTTATAACAATGCCTGAAAAAAACTCTCTTCTTATTGGTGGCAACGGCACCCAAACCGTCTTGATGGATGCTTCAATGGCGAATCGCCACGGTATGATTGCTGGCGCGACTGGCACTGGCAAAACGGTGACACTGCAGATCTTAGCTGAAAATTTCTCAAAAATTGGCGTTCCTGTTTTTCTGGCAGACGTTAAAGGTGATGTTTCTGGCATTGGCAAAGAAGCTAAACCTCACCCTAAAATAGACGAACGTATTGCGACAATCGGCATCGATAATTACAAGATGCAAGGTCATCCAGTCGTTTTTTGGGACTTATTTGGTAAAAATGGCCACCCTATTCGCACGACTGTGAGTGAGATTGGCCCATTATTATTAGCAAACTTACTGGAATTGAACGACACTCAAACAGGCATTTTATATGCTTGCTTTAAAATTGCTGATGATCAAGGAATGCTCATCTTAGACATGAAAGACTTACGTGCCATGCTTAACTGGATGGGCGAAAACCGGACGAAACTAAGTTCAGAATATGGCAATATTTCCACCGCCAGCCTGGGTGCGATACAACGAGGTTTATTGGTTTTAGATGAACAAGGCGCAGAGTTTTTATTAGGAGAGCCTGCAATTGCTCTAGCCGATCTGATGAATTTTGATTTTTCTGGCCGCGGGGTAATCAATATATTAGATGCGAGTAAACTGATTCAAACCTCACCGAAACTGTATTCGACATTTCTTTTATGGTTGCTATCTGAATTATTTGAAACATTACCTGAAGTTGGTGATGCCGATAAGCCAAAGTTTGTAATGTTTTTTGATGAAGCTCATTTACTCTTCAATGATGCGCCTAAAGTGTTGGTCGACAAAATAGAACAAGTCGTCCGATTAATTAGATCTAAGGGTGTTGGTATTTATTTTATTTCACAAAGTCCCTTAGACATACCTGAAGAAATTCTAGGGCAACTGGGTCTAAAGATTCAACATGCGTTACGAGCATTTACGCCTAAAGATCAAAAAGCAGTCCGAATCGTCGCAGAAACTTTTCGTGCTAACCCGAAAATTGATACTGCTTCTGTAATTACAGAATTAGGCGTTGGCGAAGCGTTGGTATCAACACTCAACGCAGATGGCATTCCTACACAAGTTGAGCAAATACTAATTCGCCCGCCTGAATCGCGCATTGGCCCAATGACTCATGAAGAACGCCAAGAACAAATCTCCAGGTCTCCGCTCAGAGGTCGTTACGATACGGCACTTGATCGTGAGTCAGCTTATGAAATGCTAATTGAACGCAATAAACAGGCCATGGAAATACAAGAGCAGCATGAGGCGCAAGAGGCGCAAGTAAAAGCCGAAAAAAAATCCAACACACGTAAATCAACACGGCAAACTCCGACCGAAGCCTTTATTAAAAGTGCCGCTAGATCAATAGGGACAACACTTGGAAGCCGCCTAATAAGAGGCGTATTAGGCTCTTTACTTAAATGATATTATTAAATTACATATTTGCCTAAAAAAGCACCACA
>JALZWI010000108.1 GCA_023299895.1 Arenicella sp.
CAAGAGCTATTGATCCAAGTTGAGAAAGATGAACGAGGTAATAAAGGCGCAGCATTAACCACCTTTATCAGCCTTGCTGGTCGTTACTTAGTATTGATGCCTAACAATCCTAAAGGCGGTGGAATTTCACGCCGAATCGAGGGCAAAGAACGACAAGAACTACGCGAGGCAATGTCAGAACTCGATATTCCTAAAGAACACGCTCTAATCGCGCGTACTGCCGGCATTGGTAAAAGCGCTGAAGAGTTACAGTGGGATTTAGACTACTTAAAGCGCTTGTCTGACGCCATTCAAGGAGCGGCTGACTCACAACCCGCGCCATTTTTGGTTTATCAAGAAACTAACTTAGTCGTCCGCTCAATTCGTGATTATTTTCGTAGCGATATCACTGAAATCATTATTGATGACCAAGAGGTATTCGATCGCGCCACTCGATTTATGAATCAAGTGATGCCACAGAACGTTATCAAACTGAAGTTGTATGAAGATACAGTGCCACTGTTCTCACGCTATCAAGTTGAACATCAAATAGAATCGGCCTACGCCCGTGAAGTTCGTTTGGGCTCTGGAGGTGCATTGGTTATTGATCCAACCGAAGCACTGACTTCGGTTGATGTTAACTCAGCTCGAGCAACCAAAGGCGGAGACATTGAAGAAACCGCTTTGCAAACCAATCTAGAGGCTGCAGAAGAAGTAGCACGCCAATTACGTATTCGCGATTTAGGTGGTTTGGTAGTCATTGATTTCATTGATATGTTATCAAATAAAAATCAACGTGCCGTTGAACAATGTTTGTCCAAAGCACTTAAAGCAGACCGTGCGCGAGTGCAAGTCGGGCGTATTTCTCGTTTTGGTTTATTGGAAATGTCTCGTCAGCGATTACGCTCGTCTATTTCTGATTCGAATTACCATTCATGCCCACGCTGTGAAGGCCAAGGGCATATCAGAAGCGTCGGCTCTTCAGCCTTAAGCGTCTTACGTATCATTGAAGAAGAAGCTTTAAAAGAGAATACGGAAGCGATTAATGCTCATTTGCCTCTTAAGACTGCTACCTACTTACTGAATGAGAAGCGCCATGAAGTGACTCTACTGGAAACACGCTTAGGCACCAACATAACGATAATTCCTACTATAGAGCTAGAAACTCCACACTTCAAAATTCAACGTTTACGTAGTGAGGATTTGGATGAAATGCCAGACCTACCAAGCTATAAAACTGAAATTCAAGAAGTCAAAGAAGATCCTCGTAAAGCGAAGTATCAGAAAAAACATCAACAAAGCAATGTCGTAATTGCGCCAAATACGGCACCTGCCGTTGGCATTGAATCAATTCAAATGGGTGACAAGCCTGCTCCGACACCTGCGGCCCCAGTTGCCCCAATAGCCGTAGTCGAACCCATAAAGCCTGGTATTTTTGTTCGTTTATGGCGTGCCTTATTTGCCACTGGCGATGAAGTGCCAGCTAAAAAAGAGCAAGAACGTAACAATAATAACAATCGTAATACACGTAACACCAATAACCGCAACTCGAATAACCGCAACTCGAATAACCGCAACCCGAATAATCGCAACCCGAATAATCGCAATAACCGTAATGCAAGTGGCGGCAATCGTAATACTCGAAATACGAAAAACCAACAAAATAAACGCCCTGAAAATAACGCAAAACCGGAAGGTGATTCACCAGCGGCCAAACCTGCTCGCAATAACGCGAACAGAAACCGTAACAGAAACCGTAACAGAAACCGTAACAGAAACCCTAACAACGTTGAAAAAGGTAACGATAACCAACAAAGCAACGACCAACAAAATTCTGCTAGCAAGACACCTGCTAAAGCATCAAACAATACTAATAGTAATGCTTCGAACAGTACTAACGAGAACAATAAAACGAATAGCAGCCCGGTAACGGCTCCAAAAAAGCCTCAAAGTGAGGCCGATGGGAATCGCGCAAGTAATACTAAAAGTTAACTTATTCGAATATTATAAACAACTATCCCTCACATCAGATTAAACTGCTGTGAGGTTTTTTTTGTCGAAAATTTATACTTAACCCATAATCAGCAATCACCTTAATCACTATAGAAATGAAAATATTGCACATCATTCCTTCGGTTGGGCCAGCTCGTGGCGGAGCAAGTAAAGCAATTTGAGACATGGTTAAAGTACTGCGATCAATTAATGTTAATGCAGAAATTGCCTGCACCAATGACAATGGTAATGAAACACTGAGTGGCCTTAGCCTCGGATAATTAAATTCTTATCAGCGCGTACCAGTATGGTTTTTCGCAAAGCATAGCTCACAAATCACATCAGTCAATGAATTTAGTTATTCAAAAAAATTTAAAGAATGGCTAAATAAATATATTGCTGATTATGATGTTATTCATGTCCATGCACTATTTTCTTTTTGCTCAACCTACGCAATGAGGTTAGCTCGCAAACGCGGTATTTGCTACGTAGCTCACCCTATTGATCACCTAGAAGCGTGTTCATTAAATCAAAGTCAAAACAAGAAAAACTATATCTGCACTTATTCGAATTTAACAACCTCCGACATGCGAACCATGTTCATTTCACAGCGCAATCTGAAGCACTGCAAGCGGGCACGATTGTAAACGGAATAAAGCCATTAATCATTCCGCTTGGGTTAGAGTTACCTAAACACAAATCAACAGCAAGAACAAACCTTGTGGAGAAATGGTCTCATAATCCAGACATTCCTATCATTGCTTTTTTAGCTCGAGTTCACCCTAAAAAAGACTCGAATTGTTGCTGGCTGCGTTAGCGCAATCTAGCCTTAAATCATTTCAATTACTAATCGCAGGCCGCGGAGACAAAACATATATAGATGAACTAAAGGATCATATTAACAAGCTCCAATTGCAAAATCGTTGTCGCTTTATTTGCTACGCCGATGGTGATTATAAAAACGAATTTCTACAAGCGGCTGATCCATTTACCCTAACTTCATACTCAGAAAATTTTGGGATTGCCGTACTCGAAGAACTCGCCAATGGAACGCCTACTTTAGTCACACAAGGTATTGCATTATCTAAATAGGTAGCTGAGCATGACTAAAGCTATCTTATACCGATGAGTATCAAATCAGTGTCGAGAGCATTAAATGATGCATTAGCATCACCCACGCTCTCAGAGAGAAAGGTCTGCGTGCTCGTAAATATGTCGAACAGCACCATCAATGGTCACATCTAGCAAGACAATTGGAACAAGGCTATCAGACAATTATCACTGAAAAAAACAGCTTGATTTTCCCGCTCTCAGCGCTCAAACACAGCAATAGATTCAACATGTGCGGTATGCGGAAACATATCGATCACACCAGCTTGTGTTAGCTTGTAACCATGTTCATTCACCATAACACCAGCATCGCGTGCTAAGGTTGCTGGCCCACATGACACATAAACAACTTTGGATGCTCCATACTCTGGCAAGCGTTTAATCATTTCGGCTGCGCCCGAGCGCGGTGGGTCTAATAAAATTTTGTCAAACTTACCTTGTAACCAACTCCCGTGACTTTCAGTGTTCATTTCTTCTTTGAATAAATCACCAAAATAAAAATCTATGTTATCGAGTTTATTTAATTTTTTATTATGCAAAGCGCGCTCCACGAGAGCTTGATCACCCTCTACACCAATCACACTAGCTGCTTTACGAGCAAGAGGTAGCGTAAAGTTGCCAACACCACAAAATAAATCCAACACTCGATCATCCGATTGAATATCCAATAATTCAATGGTACGACTCACCAATTGTTGATTTATTCCGCCATTCACTTGAATAAAATCAGTCGGTAAAAACTCAACTCTAATATCGAATTCAGGAAAATCATAAAACAAAGAATCTGGATTTTTAGGGTAAAGCGGATGAACTGTTTTTAAATTACCAGGTTGCAGAAACAGCTGCACCTTATTTTTTTTAGCAAAGGCACTGAGCAAATCTAAGTCGCTTTGTACGAAAGTCTCAAGGTGCCGCAAAATCATCACAATTGCATTATCTGCGACTGATATTTCCACTTGTGGAATACGATCATTACAACTGGTTTGCTCAAGTGTTTCACGTAAGGCAGGTAACATCGCCGACACTTCAGGGTACAAAACTTCGCACTTATCCGTGGGCTGGATATAACTGCTGTTACGTTCTCGAAAACCAACAATCATACCGCCTTTTTTAGGAACAAATTTAGCCCCTAAACGTGCACGACGCCGATAACCCCAAGCCTGACTGGTCATAGGCTCTAACAATGACTCTGGTTGCACTGCACCAATTTTTTTAAAATTTTCGAGTAGTTGCTGCTGCTTGTATTTAATCTGTACTCGCTCATCCAGGTGTTGCAACACGCAACCTCCACACTCACCAAATACTGCACATTTTGGCTCAACACGGTGTTCAGATTCTTCCAGCACCTCAATCGTAGAACCAAACAAAAAACTCTTACGGTTTTCAACTGGCACATAACGAACTTTCTCGCCAGGCAGTGCGTAATCCACAAAAACGACCTTACATTCCTCATCCCTTCCTACACCTCGACCATCGTGCGCCATAGAACTAATAACGATTTCTCTAGGCGTTGTATCCAGAGGTTTACGGTTTCTGCGTCTTCTTGCCATGTTAGGTTCTTTATTTTAAGTAGATTGAATCAAGTAAAATGGAGCTTGCGTATTCTAGTGCATAATCAAATCGATAGGTATATGATTATCCAACTCAATACATAACAGAAAATATTTATGAGCTATCTAATCTTCGTAACAGTTTCCTTATTGATTCAATATACCTATTTTTCAATGTCTGCTGGGATTGCACGTGACAAAGGTGACGTTAAAGCGCCAGCCATGTCTGGTGACGAAAATTTTGAACGTAAACTACGCGTACAAATGAACACGCTGGAACAACTAATCATTACCATTCCTGCAATGTGGATATGCGGTGTTTATTTTCGAGCTGATGTTGCTGCGATATTAGGCTTAGTATTTTTGGTTGGGCGCTTTATCTATTGTACCGCCTACTTAAATAATCCAGCTTCGCGCGGCAAAGGCATGATTATAGGATTTCTAGCCAATATGGCTCTGCTGTTGTGCTGCTTGGTTGTTGCAATAACTAAGTTACTTTAAGAGTTATTAAAAATTCATTGCCAGTTTTCTAAAAACTCTTGCAGATGCGGCTCGCCTTTTTGTAAAGTCTGTTTAATTAATTGGTACTCTTGTTCCAATGAGCCATCATTTAAATTTCCTTTCACATATTGCCAATGCAAATAGACTAAATAGGTATTAAGGGCATCGGTTTCGCAGTAGTCACGGATTTGTTTAATTTCGCCAGCTTGGTACTGATCCCATACTTTAGCACCACTCATACCCATCTTACCTGGAAAACCTAAAAGAACCGCTATTTCGTCTAATGGTGCAAAAGCACGATTACTATAACCAGCAACCACATCCATTAGGTCGGTATGACGTGAATGAAAGCGACTAATGTAATTATTCCATTTAAAACTGCTATCGTCTTCGCCAGTCTCCCAATATCGTGAAGCCTGTACTTTATTGATAAGCCCTCGATAGTGTAGAACAGGTAGATCAAAACCGCTGCCGTTCCAAGTGACTAATGTTGGTGTATGTTTATCCACGCCATCAAAAAAATTTTGGATGATTTCTTTCTCGCTGCTTGTTTCGCTACCCAGTGTCCAAATGGAAAATTGATCTTTGTGAATGTTACGGTAGACCGCCGAAATGGCAACGACTCTTTGTAAGTGCGTGGCAAGAAACTCGTGCCCGACTTTTTCACGCCGAATGTTAAACATCGCGGTCGCAACATCAGCATCACTTAAACCATCTAAGTCATACAGTTTTCGACCACCTTCAACGTCGGGGATGGTTTCAATATCAAATGCGAGTACATTCATAAAATTATAAATTTAAGCGAGAAAGTGCATATTAAGCGAGAAAGCGCATATTAATAGACGCCAGTGGACAAATAGCGATCACCACGATCACACACAATCGATACAATCACCGCCTTATTGCCCAACGCCTCTTGTTCTTGTGCAACTTGCAAAGCAACCGCCATCGCACCACCAGAAGAAACACCGGCAAAAATCCCCTCTTGCGTTGCAAGCTTGCGCATAGTTTGCTCAGCGGCTTCTTGACCTACATCGATGGTTCGATCTACTCGCTTGGCTTCAAATATCTTTGGTAAATATTCAATTGGCCAACGGCGAATTCCTGGAATCTGCGCATCATCATCCGGCTGTACACCAACAATTTTCACATCAGGGTTTTGCTCTTTTAGATAACGTGACACACCCATGATTGTGCCAGTCGTGCCCATCGAGCTAACAAAATGTGTTACCTCACCTTCGGTGTCACGCCAAATTTCTGGGCCAGTAGATTCGTAATGGGCATTCCAATTATCGGGATTCGAGAATTGATCTAATACTTTACCTTTACCATCTGCTTGCATTTCAGCGGCCAAATCACGTGCTAGCTCCATACCGCCAGCTTCAGCAGAAACGGACACCAACTCAGCGCCAAAAGCACGCATCGACGCACGGCGTTCTTCGCTCATATTGTCTGGCATAATCAACACCATTCGGTAGCCTTTCATGGCCGCGACCATTGCTAGCGCAATACCAGTATTGCCACTGGTTGGTTCAATCAAGGTATCACCTGGCTTAATATCGCCACGCGCTTCTGCCTTGGCAATCATGTTGAGCGCTGGGCGATCTTTTACTGAACCCGCAGGATTATTGCCTTCTAACTTACCAAAAACAGTAACGTGTTCGCCCTGCCAAAGTCGTTTTAAAGCGACTAATGGCGTATTGCCTACTTGGTCTTCAATATAGTGTTTACGCATCAGAATCTAATACTAATCGTAGCTTTTTAGTCGTCGCCCATGTGCATTAAAAATTGCACCACATACCAAAACAACAAGGCAACAGACGCAAACAATGCTAAAGAAGCAGCAACGTGTTGATCTTCACGATATACATGCAAAATATTTGACGTCGTGTACAAAATAGAACCCGAGGCAAATGCAATCATAATGGCTGAAAACAAAGTGCCTAGCTGAAAACCAAATGCAATTGAAGCGATAATCACGCCCAGTGCGATAACGCCACCAATCGCTAGCGCAGGCGCTAGGAATGAAAAGTCTTTGCGTGTTGTGAAAACCACAAAGGTCAAACCAGTTACGAGTGAGGCAGTAATTAATGCGGCATTAGGAAGTACATCTGGCGCATATCGCAATGCTATGTAGATGAGCGGTAAAAAGATGATAGCTTCAGCAACTATATACAGCCCCAAACCAGCGTACTGCATCTCACGGGAGTGATCACTTCTGGCCCATTTATCTGCAACCGTGCCAACTAACATAAAAGCACCGAGTACCAATAACCAACTCCACTTACTGGTTGATAGCATTGCCATGATCTGTTCGCCCAAGCCCATTCTCAACAACTGTGCTTCAAGCAAGGAAAATGCAGCAATCGCAATGGCTAAATGACCATAAGTACGTCGAATAAACGCGGCTTTTTGTTCGCCGGGCAATTCGCTAACAACAGAACCGGAGGCAACATCTAAATAACTCATAACTAAACTCCTCATTAAATAATATAATATATATAAATATTAACATGGTGTTGATGATTGATTACTCAATATATTGAATCATCAGCTGTAAATTTTTTCGATCTCGGAATTCGTTCACGTCTAAACGGTAGACTGCACGGATTTCATCCTGAGGAAGTGCATCATGTGTAGCTAGGTAGCCAAAGCATATTGCATCTATATGCTGATCACTTACTAACGGACGTAACTTAAGCTTGGCATGGGTATCCCCAACTACGCGGGCATCAATCACCTCAAATAAGCCATCAAACAATGGCTCGGGAAAACCCTGCCCCCACGGACTTATTTGACGAATTTGTTCCGCAAATTGCATGTCAAAATCGTCGCCTGATAACTCACCGTCACTCAACAGCACTTGGTTCCAGTCTCGGCCTTTGGTCATCTCGCGTGCAACAGCTTCGAGCGCAGATTTGAATTGTGCAAGATTACTTTGCGACAAAGATAGACCAGCCGCCATGGCATGGCCTCCAAATTTGGCCATTAAATTAGGGTGAAGAGCATCAACCCTTGCGAGCAAATCACGAATATGTAAACCTTCAACACTGCGTGCCGAGCCTTTATATTCACCTTGCGTATCACTTGGGGCTAAAGCTAATACCGGTCGATTAGTTCGCTCTTTAATACGCGATGCTACCAAACCAACGACACCTTGATGCCAAGACTCGTCGTGTAAGATATAAATATCTGGTTGCGTCGTATCATCAAGGGCTATTTTTTCGACAATTGCCAGCGCGTCTTGCTGCATTGATTGTTCAACTTCTCGACGATCTCGATTAAGTTGATCTAACTGCAAAGCAATTGCCATCGCTTTTTCTTCAGTGTCCGCTAACAAGCATTCTATACCGACCGACATATCATCCAAACGGCCTGCGGCATTTAATCTTGGACCGACGGCAAACCCTAAATCGCTACTTGATAGGCGAGCTGAATTTCGATTGCCAACGCTCAACAAAGCTTGAATTCCATAACAAGAATTGCCTTGTCTAATACGTTGCATACCCTGCTGAACTAAGATTCGATTATTTTGATCCAGCGGCACCACATCAGCTACCGTACCTAGTGCAACCAAATCGAGAAACTGCGACATGTTCGGTTCTTGAATCCCCTTTTGCTGAAACCAATCCAAATCGCGTAATTTTGCACGCGTTGCCAACATCACATAAAAAATCACTCCAACACCAGCCAAATTTTTACTAGCGAAGCGGTCATTGGGTAAGTTCGGGTTAACGATAACATCCGCCGTGGGAATTTCTTCGCCTGGGAGGTGGTGGTCAGTAATTAATACCGACATACCCAACTGCTGCGCTGCATGTACACCATCCACACTGCTAATGCCATTATCAACGGTAATAATCACATCAGGTTGACGCATAGCAGCAACACCCACAATTTCGGGCGACAGACCATAGCCATATTCAAAGCGATTCGGCACTAGATAGCTCACATTAGCAAGCCCAAAAGCCTTTAGGCATCGCATGGCCAATGCGCAGCTAGTAGCACCATCTGCATCGAAATCACCGACAATCACAATGCTAGCGTCCGCAGTGATTGCATCAGACAACAAATCAGCGGCATCAGCTATATTGCTAAGACCTTTAGGCGGTAGTAGGCGATTTAAGCCATAATCAATTTGTTGATTATGGGTAACACCTCGGCTGCTAAGCACTCGGGCAAGAGTAGTAGACAGTCCTGCGAACAGAGTATTATTGCCTGAGCGATCTTGTGTACTGCGTTGTTTAATTTGAATCTTCGACACGGGTTATTATTTTATGATCCGTTCTTGAAATAAAAGTTTGAAGCAAAGATTATGACTGATACGCGCGCAGATAGAAAATGATTTTATTGTTGACTTAAATGACACCTATACTAAAGTTACCTCTTTAAACTACTGGGATTACTGCAAGTGGACAAGGTGTTCATTTGCTGAAAATAATCAAATTGCGCTTGACGCCAAACTCACAATCTCTACCATGGGGGGCTGAAA
>JALZWI010000109.1 GCA_023299895.1 Arenicella sp.
ACACTCCAAACGTTACGCATTTGCGCGTACCGTCCTGTTGGACGTAAGGTGTCGCTTACTAGTTCATCAATCTTGTCGACTATAAGTGTTTCTAAAATCAGTTCACCGTTGCTGGCGAGTAAATCATGCAATTGGATTAAATGATTTACCGGGTTGCGGCGATGATAAAGTACCCCCATTGAGAATACGCTATCAAAAAAACCCATATTGTTAGGCATATCTTCAATACCAATAGGCACAAAATCAAAGCGCTTTTCCTGGGCGTATTGATTGATCGCCAAATGCTGCACGACAAAGCGCATCGAAGGATCGATTCCCATGACATAGTCTGCGCCTGCGCCGAGCATGCGCCAACAGTGATAGCCAGTACCGCAACCGATATCTAATATCTTGCGTTTTGATAGATCGCTTATATGGGGCTGGACTCGTTGCCACTTGTAGTCTGAGCGCCACTCCGTATCGATATGTACACCAAATAGCTTATACGGACCTTTGCGCCAGGGTGATAATGCTAATAAGCTTTGAGTTAACTGTTGTTGTTGAGTTGAGGTTAAATCGCTAGCTAAGCCGATCAAAACTGTGTCTTGATTAAGTTCAATGTTGCTAGGCGATATTTTAGGCAAATTGGCAACAATGTCTAACCAGGATGCCAGGTCGCCGTGACGCTTCGGATCGGTTCGTTGGAGAACTGCTCGACTAAAATGGTCGCGCCATTTTTTAAACTCAGCTCGTGATAAGAATTGTTCGAAATTCATTATTCAGAAGTTCATCATTCAGTAGTGCTACTTGATCGCCAGAATCGAAATGAACTGTAAGTTCTGAAACCAAGGTGTAACTACTTTAAAGCCAGCCGTATTTAGACGAGCAAGATGAGCGTCTAAAGTTTCTGGAATCAAAACATTATCAATCGCATCACGCTTTTGACTTATCTCTAACTGACTGTAGCCTTGATCGGCTTTATATTGATGATGAATATCAATTAGGGCTTCATTAGTAGTAGAGTCATCGAATTTAATTTTTTCCGAGATGATCAGGCCACCACCAACATTCAGATTATCAAAAATAGATTGAATTAACTCCTTACGTTTATCAAGCGTGATAAATTGTAGGGTGAAGTTCATTAATACCATGGCTGCATTGGTCGTAGTGATTTTGTTTATATCAGCGCAGCTAAATTCAAAATTGATGTTTGGGTACTCGGTTTTTGCAAATACCGACTCAGCTTGAGCTAGCATAGCTGCGGATGAATCAATGCCAATGATATTGTGTTTTTGAGTATATGTCTTAGACCTTAAGCCTTGCGCGATAGCCAGCATTCCAGCACCAAGTGAACAACCTAAATCATAGTAATCTCCTTTAGTTTTTTGAAACTGTTTGACCAAAGTCGGTAGTAGTTGCAGGATTTGGCTATAACCAGGTACTGAGCGAGAGATCATGTCATCGAAGACGGCAGCGACTTTTTCGTCAAAGATAAATTTACTTACGTTGTTCGTCTTTGCGCGGTAAATTTCATCACGATTTTTAACCATTTTATTTGGACAAATATTTGAATAAGCGATTTTGGTCTGACATTATAGAGCATCAGATTTGAAAGGAGTAACAGAGTGATTATTAAATTGTATAGAGCGCCTATTTTAAATTTGGCTACATGTGTTTTTAGCTTGGCTTTTAATATTTCAGCACCCGCAGCTGATGAGTTTTGGCAATCACCTTTTGAGACAACAAGTCAGACTATTGTTGATGAGGCTAATAATCGAAGTCTCTCATTTAATAACGCTCTGATTAATAAGTATGATCATTCGCAGACAGAACAATTATCCTTACAATTTAACCAAGCAATTTCACCCACTTCTGGTTTTGCGATTGGGTATTCAAGTGCAGAGGAGCAACGTAATGCAGTGCTCGGTTATACCAATAATAATTTAAGTGTTTCTTATATGCAGGGCGAAGGTGAAGATTTTTCTCAGTTGGGCGGCAGCTACTCGGGTGTTAATCCATATCAGTTTCACGCAGGTTTGGAGCAAGAGTATAGATATAATGGCTATGCGATCGATTATTCTTTTGGCCGTTTGGGGCATATGCAGTTTGGGCAAGCGACGGTTGAAGCTGATGGTTTGCTTGATCGAAAAGCCAGTTACGTTGAGTGGTCAAATAATCGTTTGTTTGCACGAGCTACTCAATTTGATCGAGGCACTGATTCGGTCGGCAATGGTTTCGATGCGGGTTTCGTAGTGGGACCAAATAAACAAATCGCTTATCAGTCAATGCAGTTAGCTAATGGTGCAAGCTTAAATCGTATTCGATTGCAGTTAAATGGCAATCATACTCGTCAGTACTGGATTGATTTAACCTCACATCATAATCCGCTCTTTCAAGATAATAATGATCACAGTATTATGTTTAGCTTTAAGACAATACTTGGATCAAATAAATTAGTTAATTATGCGGCTGAGCCAACCGTAACTGACGTTGACGAAGAAGGCGTTGAGGTCAAGAAAAGTAATACCGCACTCAAGCGCGGCGTATTTATTGGTGTTGGTGTTGCTGCGGCTGTAGCGCTTTCTAGTTCTGGTGATGATGAGCGAGATGATGACGGACGTTTTGCCCGAGAAAGGGATGCTGCATTTGATGTATTAAACCGTGTTAATCCTTTATCTGTAGCCGAAAATCGTGAATACGGTGGCTTTGTTGTGATTAACCCAGATGGTAGTTATTCACCTACTGATACCGTGACCGGTGATATTTCCAGTGTTCAGATTCCATTCTCTTTAGTCCCCCCGGGCTCTAGAGCAACGGCATCGGTACACACACATGCAGCTTTTGACCCCCGTTTTGATAATGAGAATTTTTCTCCGACGGATTTAGCAAGTGATCTAAATAGTATGACAGATGGGTATTTAGCGACCCCTGGAGGTCAGTTTAAATTACATGAATTTCAAACAGGTCGCATTACTACATTAGGAAACATCGCCAACTAAAATATGTTTGAGCAAGTATTTGCGATTGTCGCACCACTCTTTTTGATTGTGTGCGTGGGTTACCTATATGGTAGCCGCTCGCAACCTGCCATGGGGGTTACTAACCGTCTGGTTATGGATGTCTTTATGCCTGCCCTGATCTTTCATGTGATGGTGCAGGAGAATTTCTACCCGAACGACTATATTGGTTTAATGTTTGGTGGCGTTCTGATTATGCTTGGTTCCGGCCTAATCGCTTATTTTTTAGCTCGCACAGCCGGATTTTCTTGGCGCTCATTTGTACCGCCAGCCATGTTCTCAAACTGGGCAAATCTTGGACTACCTTTGTATGTGTTTTCCTTAGGTGAAGCAGCGCTTGGTGGTGGCATTATGCTGGTGGTGGTGGGTAATATTCTTTTTTTTAGTATTGGAACATATATCTATTCAGGACGACTCTCGGGCTTTCAAGTATTACGTACACCGATTCTAATTGCTGTGATAGTTGGCGGATTGGTTAATGCTCTTGGGATTTCGTTTCCGCTATTCATTGATCGACCGATCGACATGTTAGGACAGGTTGCTATTCCTCTAATGTTATTTTCTTTAGGGGTGCGCTTAACCAGAGTAACCTTTAATGATTCTTCAGTGGCTATTGTTATCGCAATATTTTGCCCAGTTGTTGGTGGGCTTTTAGCTTATCTGGTTACTCAATTTTTAGTATTGCCGGAGTTGCATCGTAATATTTTATTATTGTTTGGTATTTTGCCCCCCGCGGTGGTTAATTTTATGCTTGCTGAGCAATATAATAATGACCCTGAAAAGGTCGCTTCAATGGTTTTGATTGGCAATTTGGTCTCGATTATTTCGATTCCCATTATGTTGTTATTTGTTTTATCGCCAAATTAAAATTATTCGGATGCTTGATTTTTTTTGCTGGCAAGGTAGTCTTGTCTATCTAATATATGTCAATCATAGAAAAGTGATTCACCATTAACATTTAACCTAATATATCAAATGAAACAACAATCAAGCTACAATTACGGTGAGTTAATTGCTCATGGTAACGGTGAATTACCCGGACAAGATATTTCACGACTGCCATTACCTCCAATGTTAATGTTTGACCGCATAGTCACGATCAGTGAAGATGGTGGTGCTTATGGTAAAGGTCAAGTTGTTGCTGAGTTAGACGTCAAACCGGACTTATGGTTTTTTGACTGCCATTTCAAAGGCGATCCGGTAATGCCGGGTTGTTTGGGTTTGGATGCTGTTTGGCAATTGGTTGGGTTTTATCTGTCTTGGGCAGGCGGTCCAGGCAAAGGTCGTGCCTTGGGCGTAGGCGAGGTTAAATTCTCTGGTCAGGTTGAACCTAATGCAAAATTAGTTCGATATGAAATTGACTTGAAACGTGTTATTTCCCGACGACTGTATATGGGGATTGCAGATGCCAAAGTGGTATTAGACGGTGAAGTTATTTACACAATGGCAGATTTGAAAGTCGGCTTATTTGGTGTTGATACATAGGTGAAAATTAACAAACGTAATGATAAATATAGTTCTTATTTAGTGAGTAAAGTATGCGACGAGTAGTGGTAACCGGAATGGGTGTGGTATCGAGCCTTGGTAATGATGTTGCTGAGGTCACCGCCAGTCTAAAAACTGGTAAATCAGGCATTCAATTTTGTGATGATTATGCCGAAATTGGTATGCGTAGCCAAATAGCTGGGCGAGTACATATCGATACTGCTGAGTTGATTGAACGAAAGAAACTTCGCTTTATGGGTGATGCTGCGGCATTTAGTTACATCGCCATGCAGCAAGCAATTAGCGATGCTGGTTTAGATTTAGAAGAAATAAAAAACCCTAAGGTAGGCCTTATAACAGGTTCTGGCGGCGGCTCAACATCGAATAATATCCTAGCAGCTGAAATAGCCAAAGAACGTGGTGTCAAGCGAGTGGGGCCATATGCTGTACCAAAAACCATGGGCAGTACAACGTCAGCTTGTCTTTCGACGATGTTTGGTATTCAGGGCACTAGTTATTCTATTAGCTCGGCCTGTTCGACTAGCGCGCATTGTATTGGTCATGCTGCTGATTTAATTCGTGGCGGCCGTCATCACACAGTATTTGCCGGCGGTGGAGAAGAAGAACACTGGTCGATGTCGATTTTATTTGATGCAATGGGTGCAATGTCAAGCAAGTACAATGATACCCCGACACAAGCCTCAAGGACCTATGATGTGAATCGTGATGGTTTCGTCATCGCCGGAGGTGGTGGTATTTTGGTGCTTGAAGAATACGAGCATGCGCTAGCACGTGGTGCGAATATTGTCGCTGAACTGGTTGGCTTTGGCGCTACCTCCGATGGCTATGATATGGTTGCACCGTCTGGTGAAGGCGCGGTACGATGTATGCAACAAGCAATGGAAACAGTTGATGGTGATATAGAATACGTTAACACGCATGGAACCAGCACACCTGTTGGTGATTTAAAGGAACTGGAAGCATTAAAAACTGTTTTTAAAGATAAAATGCCGTTTATTAGCGCTACAAAATCATTGTCTGGACACGCACTAGGTGCCGCTGGTGTGCATGAAGCAATCTATTCTTTGATTATGATGAAAGAAAAATTTCTGGCCGCGTCAGCCAATATTATAGAACTTGATCCTGCTGCCGTTGGTTTGCCAATCGTGATGGAAAATTTACAACAACAAGTACGTACTATTATGTCAAATAGCTTTGGCTTTGGTGGTACCAATGCGACCTTGGTTTTTCAAGACATTTAAATTTATTTATAGAGCGTAAGGTTTCGTCACTCTAAGTACTCTTTAGCACATCGATTTTACTTTTACTCAGGTACACTCGTTGTTCAATTTGTCAGCGAGACATTCATGCATCTAAATCGTCATTCTCAAATACTTGGCCTTTGGCTAATGTTCTGCGCTGCAGTGGTCTACTTTATGATTGTGGTTGGAGGAATTACTCGGCTAACGCAATCTGGATTATCGATGGTAGAATGGGCGCCGATTATGGGGGCCTTGCCACCGATAGGCGAGGCGGCCTGGCTCGAAGTGTTTAATAAATACCGTGCTTATCCTGAATACCAGTTAGTCAATGCAGGGATGAGTCTTGGCGAATTTAAAAGTATTTTTTGGTGGGAGTACGGCCATCGAGTTCTTGGTCGAATCATTGGTTTAATTTATTTTGTACCGCTAGTGTTTTTTTTGATCAAAGGAATGCTACCAAAGCATTGGCGTCTGCGTCTTTTTAGTCTTTTTGTGTTGGGTGGCTTACAAGGATTAATGGGCTGGTATATGGTCAAAAGTGGTTTGGTAGATGTGCCGCATGTCAGTCAATATCGCTTAACTGCTCACCTTGGGCTAGCGCTGGTGATCTTTGCTTATATGTTTTGGTATGCCCTCGATTTTTTGCGCGGCGAACAACGCAGGATCTCTAACAAAGCAAGCTCTGTTTATCTGAAAGTGACCGCCACCGCTGTGGTCATTGTGTTTTTTATGATGCTGAGCGGCGGTTTTGTAGCGGGCACTAAAGCGGGTTTTATTATTAATACCTTCCCAACCATGAATGGTGAATGGGTTCCATCAAGTTGGATGGCAATGACACCTTGGTGGCGTAACTTATTTGAAAACGCAGTGGCGATACAGTTCATCCACCGATCAATTGCGGTAGTGGTATTAGTGGTCATCGTTTGTTTGTTTGTTATCTCTTTTAAGCAACAATTTAGAACCTATGCTTTGCTTGCCTTGCTAGCGGTTATGGGACAGATTATCTTGGGTATTTCAGCATTGGTTATGCGTGTGCCTTTAGAGCTCGGAGCGGCTCATCAAGCTGGCGCAGTTGCTTTATTAGCAGCTTGTTTATTCGTCGCCCACCTTGCCCGAAAAGAAAAATCTAATTAGATTTTTTCAGACACTGATGTCATTACTTTTGCACTCAATTTCATTAGTCTGATGATTGGCTTGGGTAATTCAGCTGCACCGCTCTCGATTGCCATGTCTTTGTGTTTTGCTTCATCTTCAGCCATTTGTTCAACCACGGCCCGACTAACGACATCCTCTTCGGGTAAGAGGCCTAAATGAGACTCGAGATGCTCAACAACTTGTTTTTCTGTTTCGGCGAGAAATCCTAAACTCCATTTGTCGCCTGCAATGCCAGCACCAATACCGATCAGAAAAGAACCAAGGTACCAAACTGGATTAAGATAACTGGTGTGGCTATCTAACTCTTCAATACGTCTAAAACACCAATCCAAATGATCAATCTCCTCGTCAGCGGCATGTTGCATTTTATTACGTATTTTATGTGAGCGCGATGTAAGCGCTTGGCCTTGATATAACGCTTGTGCACAGACCTCGCCAACATGATTAACGCGCATTAATGATGCCGAGCGTTGTTTCAGACCATCATTATCAGCGATTGGGTCCTTTTTGAATTGAATCGCCGGTGACTCACGCTTAGCATTTGGTCGAGCAAATGTACTTCGCAAGCCATTATCAAGACTCGATATTATTTGATCGCGTAGCGAAAGGTGTTTGCTTGTTTGAGTCATGATTTTTACAGCGGCTAAGATTGTTTCGCGTGATTATATCGTTTATCTCGTCTTGCTTTATCGTTTATTGATTTTTAATAAAAAAATCATAAAAAAAGAAAATGTTACGCCAGTTTGCCATGACTTAAAGTTATGTCATGGATAACAAGGGAATATAATCTAATAAAAACATAAGCTTAGTGAAGTTGACAGTTTGTCAACAAGTGTGAATCAGCTTTGACTAAGAGCCTGTTTTTATTAATAATTAATTCATCGAAATTGACTTGGTTAAGCAGCAATAAAACGAAGTTGATTGATATTTTTTTAACTAGATTTTTGAGTTATATTGATCTAGTTGTACTCCTCCTCCATCCTCCTTTGGTGGTTTGGGCGCGACAAATTGTCGCGCTTTTTTTTTACCTACAGGATGTAGGTATGCCGCGCTAGCAGGAGCGGAAGCGGCTCTCTCAGGATGTAGGTATGCCGCGCTAGCAGGAGCGGAAGCGGCTCTCTCAGGACGTAGGTATGCCGCGCTAGCAGGAGCGAAAGCGGCTCTCTCAAGATGATCCGATATGATTTTTTACTGGGCATACGAAAGAGTGATGTCAGATAATTCAGTCTAGTAAAACCAACAACGCAGCCATAATCATAAACACTACGATCGAGTGACCACTGTTTTTCGACTGATTTGGCGTGTTCGAATTCATTTTTAAACTACTGGACCGAAATAATTGTCTACAGGGTGCAACTAAGCTGCATGAGTATGGAGGCGGCACACAGAGCACCACTAGGAGCCATTAGCGCAAGCGAGTCCAGCTTATAAGCTATCTAATTTAAACTCCAAATAATGCACTTTACAGCCCTCTAAACCTTGCTAAACCTAGCATAACTAGTTAATATCGCGCGTCCTTACGGAATGTTCCGTATGGATCGCTGTTCGGCCCCTGGTTATTGAGCTCGGGCAATGGCAAAGAAATTAATCTAAGAGAAATATATTATGAAAACATTTTCTGCAAAACCCGCCGAGGTAAAGCGCGAGTGGTTCGTTATCGATGCTGATGATAAAGTACTTGGCCGCGTGGCGACTGAAATTGCTCACCGTTTGCGTGGCAAACATAAAGCTGAGTTCACACCGCATGTTGACACTGGTGATCATATCGTTGTAATCAATGCTGAAAAGATCGCAGTCACGGGTAATAAAGAAGAAGGTAAAATTTATTATCGCCATACAGGCTTCCCTGGTGGTATCAAAGACGTCAATGTACGTCAACTTCGTGAACGCGCACCTGAGCGTATCATTGAAAACGCAGTTCGTGGCATGTTGCCAAAGAACTC
>JALZWI010000110.1 GCA_023299895.1 Arenicella sp.
AGGTACTGGTTTAGGGCTCTCAATCGCTTACAAAATTGCCAAAAGCCACGGCGGTAAAATAGATGTAAAATCTGAATTCAAGCAAGGAACTGAGATGATTGTTTCTCTTCCTATCGAAAACCCTTTATAGCAAAAGGTTGATTGATAATGGCTCTAAGCAAATAAAGACAGAATGAGTAAACTAAATAGAAAATACCGTCTGCTATTAGTTGATGATGAGCCTAGAGTTACTAACGCACTAAAAGCTATTTTTCGTCGAAAGTACGACGTATTTATAACGCATAGTGGAGATCAGGCTCTCGAATTGCTTGCATCGACACAAGTTGATGTTGTGGTTTGCGATCAACGTATGCCTGGTATGTTGGGCAATGAACTACTCGCTCAAATAAGTAGAGAATACCCGCAGACAATGCGTATTCTGCTGACCGGTTTTATGGATAAGCGGGCCATAGTAGACTCGATTAATGAAGGTGAAATTTATCGTTTCATCAACAAGCCTTGGAATAACGATGATATCCGCAGCCTTGTTGCTGAGGCCGCTCAGGCTTCAGAGATCATTTTCGAATCATCCGATAGCCTTAGTCAATCAAATTCAATACCCTCTCAAAGTAGTTCACCAAACACACCAAACCAAGCATTACTGATGATCGAACAGAAACAAGATATTCGGCATCAAATTCGTAAATTTTGCAGTGAACAAAAAATCATGATTTATGGTACTCAAAATATTCAACAAGCCGTTATTGCAGCTAGTAGCCGCAAAAATATAGGCGTTGCAATTGTCGAGTTATCCAATGACCCTAAAGGTGCTCTGCAAACCATTAATTTATTAAAACAGGCTCGACCGGAATTGATTACTATTGCTTTAACCGATCAATTTGACACAAACACGGCGATAGATTTAATCAACCAAGGCCAAGTATTTAAATACTTAACCAAGCCAATTGAATTGATCAGTTTTCAAAAAACAGTCCAAAACGCGTTTAGCCGACACTACTTTCTAAAGAAAAATAAAGTCGCCCAACAGCGCTATAAAGTAGAAACAACCAAGGAGACGATCGTGGCTAGCTTACAAAGCTTGTTTCACGGGTTTCTAAAAACTAAAACTTAACCTAAGGTTATTTTCATGAACTTTCGAATCACTACCTTATTTCTTGCTCTATTGATAACGACATTTTATTGTACTGCTAGCTTCGCAATTAAACCGATTTATTCAGGCGGCTCAAAAAAAGCGGCTATTCGGGGTTACGATACGGTGGCGTATTTTACTGAAGAAGAAGCCGTCGAGGGTAAAGAAGAACATTCATTTGAACATCTGGGCGCGACATGGTTTTTTTCTTCAGAACAAAACAAACAAGCTTTTATCGAAAACCCTGAAAAATATATGCCTCAATATGGTGGTTACTGTGCATATGCGGTTGCCAGAAAGTCATCTGCATCCAGCAAGCCTGAATACTTCACTGTCCATGAAGGCAAACTCTACTTAAATTACAGCGGCTCAGTTTATAAGAAGTGGAATCAAGACAAAGATGGCTATATAACTTCAGCAAACGATAATTGGAGTAGCGTGCTAGCAAAGTAAACAGGAGGCTAGCTTTTAAGATTTAAAGTAACCTGCCCGTAGCTCTTCTATGCGGTCTCGCGTACTGGCTGCTTTTTCAAATTCTAAGTTCTCTGCATGCTGATACATTTCTTGCTCGAGTTCTTTCATTACTCTGGCAAACTCTTTAGGGCTTTTAATGATCGCGGTTTCACCTTTGTAGTTGGCAATTTTAACCAATTCTTTAGCTGCATTGCTGGTTGCTCCGTCGATAATGTCGCGCACTGCACTGCGGATGGATTTCGGAGTAATGCCGTTTTCCACGTTGTGCTCATGCTGCTTTATGCGGCGACGATCGGTTTCATCAATAGCGTATTGCATTGAGGCGGTAACTCTATCTGCATAGAGAATCGCTCTACCATTAAGATTACGGGCAGCACGCCCGATGGTCTGGATCAAAGAGCGCTTGGAACGTAAAAAACCTTCTTTATCCGCATCTAAAATTGCGACAAGAGAGACCTCCGGCATATCTAAACCTTCACGCAGTAGGTTGATACCCACTAACACATCAAACTCCCCTGCGCGTAGATCACGAATTATTTCAACGCGTTCAACAGTATCAATATCCGAATGTAGATAGCGTATTCGCACACCAGCATCAGATAAGTAGTCGGTTAAGTCTTCTGACATACGTTTAGTAAGCGTCGTTATTAGAACGCGCTCGTCTTTCTTAACACGTATATTGATCTCAGATAAAACATCATCGACTTGCGTACCAACGGGACGAACTTCAATGATAGGGTCAAGCAAACCAGTGGGACGCACCACCTGATCAATTGTATCTGGGTTTTGTTCGATCTCATAATCGCCAGGTGTGGCGGAGACAAACACTGTTTGCGGCATTAAATTACGAAACTCATCAAACCTCAGCGGACGGTTATCTAACGCTGACGGCAAACGAAAACCATAACCTACTAAGGTTTCTTTACGTGAACGGTCGCCTTTGTACATAGCACCTAACTGCGGCACCATTACGTGACTCTCATCTAGAATCATCATCGCGTTCGGTGGTAAATAGTCAATTAAAGTTGGTGGCGGCTGCCCTGCTGCTAGACCGGTTAAGTGACGTGAGTAGTTTTCAATACCGTTACAGTATCCAAGCTCAGTCATCATCTCAAGGTCAAACATGGTTCGTTGTTCAAGACGTTGTGCTTCGACGAGTTTGTCATTATCACGCAACTCAGCAAGGCGCTCGCGCAATTCCAAACGAATATTTTGACAAGCCTCTAAAACTTTAACTCGTGGTGTCACATAGTGTGATTTAGGGAAAATCGTAATACGTTTTAGGTCTTCATCAATCGCGCCTGTGAGTGGGTCAAAGCGTGATATTTTTTCAATGTCTTCACCGAACAACTCAACGCGAATCGCATAACGATCCGATTCAGCTGGGTAGATATCTATTACATCGCCGCGTACTCGAAATGTCGCTCGTTTTAATTCAACATCGTTGCGGGTGTACTGCAATTCGGCTAAGCGCTCTAGAATCGCGCGTTGATCCATTATGTCTCCGACACTCAAATGCAGGATCATCTCATGGTAAGACTGAGGATCACCCAAGCCATATATTGCGGAGACCGTCGCCACGACAATCACATCTTCGCGCTCCAAAACCGCCTTGGTTGTGGATAAGCGCATTTGATCAATGTGTTCGTTGACCGAGGCATCTTTTTCAATAAATGTATCCGAGCTTGGCACATAAGCTTCTGGCTGGTAGTAATCATAATATGAAACGAAATACTCAACCGCATTGTGCGGGAAGAAGTCGCGCATCTCTGAATACAATTGTGCTGCTAACGTTTTATTCGGTGCCATGACGATGGTCGGGCGCTGTAGTGTTTGAATAACATTCGCAACGGTAAAGGTCTTGCCTGAACCAGTCACACCCAATAGTGTCTGAAACGCTTCGCCATTATTCAGACCATCAATCAGACGCTGAATTGCCTGCGGCTGATCCCCAGCTGGTGTGTAGTCACTGACTAACTCAAATTGTCGTTTCATAAAAACTACCAGCTAAGATCAAACAAGTAATTATAGAGGAAACAACTTAAACAACGAACAAAGATTGAAATATCGAGCGATTTAGATTAGATTAGTGACACGCCATCAAGGAAAGATTGGCTTTAATGATGCTTTATACACATCCATTATTTTTAAACCCTGTTCATGGAGGAGCAAATGAAATACTCAATCAAACTAAAATATTACGTACAACATTATAATAAAGATGGCTTCAGCCTGATCGAACTCATCATCAGCATCGCCATTATGGCTATTCTCATTGGTATATCGGTACCCAGCTTTACCAGCATAATCGCCCGCAATAATGTGGTTACACAAACCAACACCATATTTGAATCACTTTATCTTGCCCGCAGCTACGCTATTACCCAACAAAAAAATGTGCACGTCTGCCATATGAGTAAACCTGACTCGCTGGAATGCCACCAACAAAGAGATTACAACACTGCGTGGTCAAATGGTTGGCTCATCTTTGCAGATGTTAATAACACCAATGAATATGACGACGGCGACAATTTAATTAGAGCGTTTCAAGCAAGTGAACGAGCAAATATCGTTTTTAATCAACAAGGTAGACTACGTTTTTTTCCCGACGGCAGCGCCCGCAGCGCTGGGTTTTATGTCTGTGACAAACAGCAAAAAAACTATCGTCACGTCTATTTATTACATTCAGGAAGAGCTAGAGCGAATGAAACAATAACCGCGCAACAAAAATCACATTGCGACAATGCTTAAACGATCCCCTTAAACGACTATGTGGGCGAATAAAAAGCGACCTAATCGAACAAAAATCAAGTAAATCACTTGACCAAACCAAGTGCAATCAGTACGATTCGCGTCTGTTGAAAAACTGTTCCCTGATAGCTCAGTTGGTAGAGCAAATGACTGTTAATCATTGGGTCCCAGGTTCGAGTCCTGGTCAGGGAGCCATTT
>JALZWI010000111.1 GCA_023299895.1 Arenicella sp.
TTGGTTGTAATGCAGTTGTTGTTAAGGATGTTGGTATGGGTGCCACAATGGTAGGTATTCCGGCATACGAAGTAGGTTCTGATGAATATAATCGCGCCAATGGTCGTTTTGAAGCTTATGGTCAGCAAGCCTCAGCTGATGACCCTGTTGCAGTGGCAATTCATGGGCTCTGCGAACAAATTCAAACCATGGATAAATACAGTCGTGAATTACTTGTGCGTCTAGAAAAAGCAGGTGTTGATGTTGGTGATTTTGAAATGCCTGAAGTGAACACTGATTGTATCGAGCTGGAGCCAGTTGTTGATAAATCGGCAGGCAATGATTAAATGCCCTTGATTTTTTATCAAAACGGCGCATATTTACCGCTAAGCAATTTACTAAACTACAAACCATGTCGATAACACTTACACAACCAGCAGCGCGACGAATCGCTGAGCAAATTGAAAAAAACGAGGCAATCGCTCTACGCTTTGCCGCGAAAGAGTCTGGTTGCTCAGGCTTTTCTTATGTAATGGATTTCGCTCGAGCTATTGAAGGTGATGATATTGTCTTTGAGAACTTTGACGTTAAAGTCGTTATTGACCCAAAAAGCCTATCTATTTTAGATGGAACGCAAATTGATTATGTGGCTGAAGGTCTTAATCAAACCTTTAAATTCTCCAACCCTAAGGCGACAGACGAGTGTGGCTGTGGAGAGAGTTTTGCGATTACTGCAACTGGCTGACAAAAGCCTTAGAAATAATCATGATTAGTGATTTTTGACTTGGTTGGCAGAACGAATCAAGAAAATTTTGTCAAATAGTTTTAAAATTACCAAAAGTTATCATTTAATTTGTGTTTCTGAGCTAAAAAAGACTTAGAATATAAATGTTTGTAGGTTTTTGGCTAATGTTTGATTAGTTAAATAGTGAAACTTTTTTTTAATTAAGCAGTTTCGACTATCTAAACATAATTTACTTGCCACTTGATCATATTTGTAACAGTAAGATTGAAACTAAGCATTACAAAATTAACCAAGGTCGTACCTATAACGGCCAAATTAAATTAACCAAAAAAGTTATGAAATTTTTAAAAAGGACATACAATATGAATATATTATCTTCAGTAAGCAAGGTTGTAAGTGTTGTTGGCTTATTTACCCTTGTGTTGAGCTCAACTGCATTCGCCCAAGAGTATAAAAAAATTACACGAGTTGGCACATCCCAATCTGTATGTGTTGGTGGCGCTGACACCGTTGCTGAGTTGCAGGCTTTTTACGCACAAAACCCAGGCGCACTAAGAAGCATCGTCGCCGATGCTGGTTGGGCAGGCAGTGCGGATGATTTGCTAGCAGCCATTGCTAATGGTGATGTCACCGAAACATCTTACCCGGTCGGCACAAGATTGGCTTGGATGGGTGCTAAAGTAAATGGTGAATATATAGCGCATGATTATCGGGAATGGGCCGGCACTACGTCACTAGAAGCCTTTCGCGTTGACGTATCAAGTGGCTGTCAGGTTTATCATATTGCTATTCCAAAAGCGTGTTGTAATGTATCTTTAATTTCTGTTGCTCCTGATAACTCTGAAGCATGTAACCCAACTCCGGCGCCTGTTGTAGTAGCACCTGCACCTGCACCTGCGGTTGCAAAAGCGTCGCCACTTGCGTTAATTCCTTTTGTTGGCTTATTCGCTGGTACCGAAACACGTCCACGTTTTGAATCAATTTGGGAGGCGGATCAAAAAGATTCTGCAAGTATTTACGGTTTACGTGCGGGTTTAATAAAAGAAATCAACGCAAAGACATCGGTTTTTACCCAGCTTTCATACTATGACCGTTCTGGAATTAACCGATTTAATGAAGATCCGGGCAGCAATCTGGCTATTGATATTGGTATTGATCGAAAATTAAGTGAGAGAGCTTTTATCGGCGCTGGTATCGGTGCTTGGGATGTTGATGACGATAGTGACGCTTCAATCTTTGGCCATGTTGGTGGAGATATTGGAAAATCAAACTTTCAATGGATACTAGAAGCTAGAATTTTTGATACCGATTCTGACCTTGATTCAGTTTCAGATAATAAGCTGTTCACTGCTGGTGTGCGGTATCTTATTAAATAACGGATTACAAAACCTGTAAAAAAAGAAAAAGCGGCGTGAGCCGCTTTTTCTTTTGGTAGATCATCGCGTTAAAATTCTTTTGATGAAAGACATGGCTGAATTTGAAATACAATTAAATCAGGTTGGTAAAAAGCCTGATCGGCATAGCGTGGTTATGCGAGATGACCTTACACCTAACCATGATAGTAAAACGGTTGGTATCACGACGCTAGGTTGTAAAGTGAACACTTATGAATCTGAGTTGATTGGCGAAACCTTGCAGACTCAGAATTGGCAATTAGTGGATGCAGATAAACCTGCAGATTTGTATTTAATTAATACCTGTACGGTTACTCGTGAGGCGGATCGGCAGGCACGTCAAGAAGTTCGCAAATCGATTAAACGTAACCCTGAAGCAATTGTTATTGTCACGGGGTGTTATGCGCAGATTGACCCAGACGCTTGCGCTGCAATTCCTGGTGTCGATTTGGTGTTAGGCAATGATCGAAAACTAGATGTGCATAAACTCATACCGCAATTAGTAAAAGGCCAATTACCTAAAGTAATGGTGGGTGACCTGGATCAACATATCAGCTTGCCAGAGCATTTGCTAAGCAGTTATGAGGCTCATACGCGAGCCTTTGTACAAATTCAGCAAGGCTGTGATCAAGG
>JALZWI010000112.1 GCA_023299895.1 Arenicella sp.
AAGTAAGTAATATTAAATTTAATGCGCAATTTCTTGTAATTCAGTTTCAATAAGCAGTTTAACTGGGAAACTGCACCTAAACTCACTACCAATTCCGATTTGGCTATCAATCTCCAAAGTCGCTTCATGACGTTGCAGGACATGCTTAGCAATAGCGAGCCCTAGACCTGTGCCACCCCGTTCTCGTGAGCGATCATTATCAGCACGGTAAAAACGTTGGGTTAAGCGAGATAAATGCTTAGCAGGGATGCCTTCACCGTTGTCTTTTACTGAAAATGTTGCGCCTTCTTCAGTTGGCTGCCAGCTTACATTGATAATGCCGTTCTTAGGAGTGTAATTGACGGCATTGAAAATCAAGTTAGAAAAGGCTGCATGGAGCTCAGTCTGGCTACCTAAAACATTTAGTTTAGAGTCGATATCAAGTTCAAGCTTAAGCTGTTTTTTATGTATACGTTCACTGATTGTTTCAATGATTGTATTAATTATATTGGTGATATCAACAGCTTTATGATTTATTTGCTCATTCCTATTTTCAAGCTTGGCTAGATACAACAAGTCTTGCACAATAAGTTCCATCCTACCGCTCTGTGTGGCCATTTGTTGCAATGGTTTTTCCAGTTCTTTGGTTAAACTAGAGTTGTTTTGTAAGATCTCTAAGTATCCCTTTAGTACCGTTAAAGGAGTTTTAAGTTCGTGTGATACGTTGGCAACAAAGTCACTTTGGATCTGATTCGTCTTGACCAATCTAGTAATATCTCGACCGATAATCATACGAAGCTCATTGGTATAGTTAACTATTTGGACGCTGATGGTGACGTGTTGGTCTAGTTTTGAAGTGATTTCAGCTTCGTTTTGTGATTGATCTTTACCTAGTAGTTTATCTATTTCAGGGTCACGAATTAAATCTGTAAAACCAACCCCATTATCACTCGGCCATTTAATACCAAAAATCGTTTCCGCATTTGTGTTTGACCATCTAATTTTTCCAAACTCATTAACCAAAACAATTGCATTAGGTAAAACTGAAGCAGCTTGGCGAAATTGCTTTAAATGTTTAGTTAGTTGTTGCTTACGGGCACGATTTTTATTGTTACGTTTATTAATAATTCGATGCAATAAATAAAATTGACCATGTGTATCCGGGTAGGGATTATTTTTGTAATTCGTGAGCCATAAATATAATAGATTAAGTCGGTATATTTGCCATGCAATAATACTAAGAGACATCGTTAGCATTGTTAACAAGGCTAGGCCGAAATACCAACCTAACAACCCCGCGATTGTGATGAGAATGCCAAACTTCCAAATATCTTGTCGCATATTTAAATTTTACTCTGAAACTCTATTCTTGTAGAGCTTTCTAATTCAAAATTTGAGCATACTTAGGCGAGACTGGAAAAACGATACCCAACGCCTCGGATGGTTTTGATGTAAGAATCGCAAGAGTATGGCTCAAGTACTTTTCTGACACGACGAATATGAACATCAACGGTTCTATCATCCACATATATGTGCTCCCCCCAGACATTATCGAGAAGTTGGTCGCGCGCATAGACACGATCTGGGTTGCTGGCTAAAAAGTATAATAATTTGAACTCGGTCGGACTAAAATCAATTTCTTCTTGATCTATTTTTACTCGGTATTGCTCTGAATCGATGACGATTCGGCCAGCAGTAATAATATTGCCTTTAACCCCGTCACTGTTTATACGTCGCAGTACCGCTCGAACACGAGACGCGAGTTCACGTATAGAGAATGGCTTAGTGATATAGTCATCTGCGCCTACTTCAAGGCCACGAATCAAATCATCTTCATCGTCTTTAGCAGTCAACATAATGATACCGAGATGTTTGGACGAATTTTGTTTGCGTAAACGTGTAGCAAAATCGATGCCCGAGATGCCTGGCATCATCCAATCCAATAGCATTAAATCGATATCTACTTCTTCCAGTCTAGTACTTGCTTGATGAGCATTGCTCGCATCAGACACTTCAAAGCCTTCGATTTCTAATCCCATACGCACCATATCTCGAATCGCGGCCTCATCATCAACAATTAATATGTGTTCACTCAAAATAGTTTTGTTTATTTAGTTTTAATTAGCTTGTATTAAAGCTGAAAAGTATTACACCAGTATTACCGTCAATAAAAAAATAAGTCAATTCATCAACTTAGATATCGTACAATAAAAGACCATTAACATGGTTACAAATAATGTCTTATTCAAAAAAGCTTAGTCAAGCACATACAAAACTGCAAAAACGTTTGTACAGCGATGTCGGACGCGCGGTCGGTGATTTCAATATGATCGAAGATGGAGATCGAGTAATGGTCTGTGTTTCTGGGGGTAAAGACAGCTATGCAATGCTGGATGTGTTATTGCATTTACAAAAGAAGGCACCGGTTAATTTTGATTTGATTGCGGTAAATTTAGATCAAAAACAGCCTGACTTTCCTGAAACTGTCTTGCCAACTTATCTCGCTGGACTTGGCGTTGATTATCGTGTTGTGGAAGAAGATACCTATAGCATCGTAACGGACAAAATTCCTGCGGGTAAAACCACTTGCTCCTTATGTTCTCGATTGCGTCGTGGCATTTTATATCGCACAGCTAATGAGCTTGGGGTGACTAAAATTGCGTTAGGACATCACATGGATGACATGGTTGAAACTCTGTTTTTAAATATGTTTCATGGCGCGCGACTAAAAAGTATGCCACCAAAACTGATTAGTGATGATAAAAAAAATGTGGTGATTCGACCTATGGCCTATTGCCGAGAAGCAGATCTAGCCGAGTATTCTGTCATGCAAAATTATCCGATTATTCCTTGTAATTTATGTGGGGCACAAGAGAATTTACAACGTAAAGTCATTAAGAAAATGTTAACAGAATGGGATGAGCAGCAACCGGGCAGGGTTGTAAATGTTTTTAAATCAATGACTCGTGTGACTCGTTCGCATTTACTTGATCGTGAGTTGTTCGATTTTATCAATCTAAATATTAATGCTACTGATCAAATTGAAGAGTTCGATATTGGTTTTGATGAAACGCCGCTGCAAATGCTTCTGTCACGTTCATCTCGTGATGATTTGAAACCGCATTAGCAGAAATATTGATTCGTGGTTCAACTTGATTCAACATATTTTGAAGAACGCCTACTGGACGAGCAAGAGCAAATTATGGGTGTTGCTGATTTAATCAGTTATACAGCCAAGCCTGTGATACTAGATCAAAGCAGTGTAGGACGTTTATCGCGAATGGATGCGATGCAGTCTCAAGCAATGGCGCAAGCAGGTGCTGAGAGACAGCAACAAAGGCTAGTACTTATAGAACAAGCTCTGCATCGCCTTGACGACGATATTTTTGGTCGTTGTTTGGATTGTGATGATTTTATTGCGCTTGCAAGGTTAGAACTCGAACCAACCTCAGAGCATTGCATAAAGTGCGCAAGTCTTTTGGAAATTTGATAAACGGTTTTATTTACCCCAGAGTTCTTCAACTCGCGCATCGCGTCCACAGCTTCGACGATATAAATTATAGCGAATAGGATTCTTTTTGTAATAATCTTGATGATAATCTTCGGCTAAATAAAAAGGTTTGGCAGCAGTAATTGTGGTAACAATATCTTGACTAAATGGTTTGTTTGAGTTCAGTTCAGATAGAGATTGCTCAACAATCGCTTGCTCTTCAGGTGATGCATAAAAAATAGCCGATTTGTAAGAATCCCCTTTGTCACAAAATTGACCTAAGCTGTCAGTTGGGTCAATGTGATGCCAGAAGTAATCAACGAGTTCCGTATAACTGACTTTGCTTGGGGCATAGCTTACTTCAACCGCTTCAAAGTGGCCTGTATTTTCATAAGTTACGGTTTTGTAGTTGGCTGTGTCAGCTTCGCCTCCTGCGTAACCTGAGACGACACTAAGTACGCCATCCAGCTTTTCAAAATCTGCTTCTATACACCAAAAACAACCACCGGCAAATACTGCTGTTTTAATTTCTGATTGTTGCGCATTAGCGACTAAAATAGTCCCAAAAGCGATGATTAAAAATAAACTTAAGTTGAAAAAACGTTTGTGCATTGACTATATCCTCGTTGTTTACTTAATCATAATCTAATAACATGACAGATATTATTACTATGTGGTTATTAAGACAGTTATTTTTTATAAATCATTACAATGACTTTTTATATTTTTCTAGTAACTCTTATCGAAATTAAGGAAGCGACAGTAGGGTAATAATGTTTATGACACGAAATAAATTGATTATACCTACGCGAGAACATGCGTTAGCAGGTAGGTCTGAGCCGATATCATTGGTAAATAGCCATTATGTAAATGGTCGTCCAATACAATCGCCTTTTTCTGAAAATGGTACAACCTTATCGCAAGTCGCTTTTGGGTTTGGCTGCTTTTGGGGGGCTGAACGTATCTTATGGCAACTAGACGGCGTTTATACCACTGCGGTAGGCTATGGTGCTGGTTTTACTCACAACCCAAGCTATGAAGAAGTCTGTTCTGGACAGACAGGTCATAATGAGTTGGTGTTGGTTGTTTATGAACCTGAGATAATTTCATTCAACACCTTACTGAAAGTGTTTTTCGAATCACATAACCCAACGCAGGGAATGCGTCAAGGTAACGATAAAGGCACGCAATATCGCTCTGGAATTTATTTCCTTAACGCTGACTTGTCACGACAAACTTTAGCTCAGCGTGCCTTGGAGGCTTATCAGCAACAACTTATTGATGCGGGCTTGGGTAAAATAACCACTGAAGTAAAAATAATCGATCACTTTTACTACGCTGAACAATACCATCAACAATATTTAGCTAAAAATCCAAATGGATACTGCGGTCTAGGTGGTACAGGTATCCAATGTTATTTACTAGAAGAATAATTTAGTTATTATGGATATGGCTAAGAAAGCAACTTTATCAGGGGCAATATTATTATTTTTTGCAGTGCTGATTGGTGCCTTTGGTGCCCATGCTTTGACTGAACTGTTAGAAAAAAACCAACGACTCAATGTCTTTGAGACGGCAAGTCGATACCATTTTTATCACGGCCTGGGTCTATTGCTGCTGGGTGTTTTAATTCATTTTAATCAAAAATTGGCATTTCAACGTTCTACGTTTTTATGCTTATTGTTGGGCGTTCTATTTTTTTCAGGTTCCTTGTATTGTTTGGCTGTTTTTAATGCTGGTTGGTTAGGTGCGATTGCGCCAATTGGTGGAATCCTATTGCTTTGTGGTTGGGGCTTGCTGGCATATTCGGTTATAATTGTTTCCATATCCGAAGATAACGATAAAATTAGTAAATAAAAAAGAGATTAAAGCATGGATGGTTTAATTAATAAGTGCCCACTAGCAATTAACCGTGATCTAAATAAACGTTTTGTTGTTTGTGCGGTGAGCTTAATCATCGTGTTGGCATTATTAGCCAGTATGGCAATTTATTTACAAGTTAGATATTTGGTTTTACATCAGGACTTAATTCATTTTAATCATTCACTTTCTCAAGGTATATTTTTACAAAGTGAAGAGACGACTCTCAACCAAAGCCAAACAATTCAATCTTTTGGTGACCAACTGCTAACACAAGAGCAGGTTTCAAAACTTTCAGTTTATACACTGAAGAATGAATTACTTTGGGCCTCAGATCGTAACTGGTTTTTGTATGATAATGAAAAAACTAAGCTGTCTGAATTGATGAATTCAAAATCTACCATCAGTTGGGTTTTGGATGACCTAAATCAATTCATTGATGAGCCGAGTTTTGGCTTATTTATTGATATTTTTAAAGGCTCGGAAGATCAGTTTATTACATTATCTGTTATTGTTGATGCAAGTGAGAGGCCTGTCACCGTACTCAAATCACTTCGTAACTACTCGAACGTTTTGCAAATGCCAATATCGGTAGCGTTAGCTTGTTTCGTTATGGTTTGTTTTTGCGGGTTTTTGGTGACTTTTATTTTCACTAGATTGTTTCGAAAGAGCACTGATTTGATCAATTCTAATGAGACCATATTTAATAATCAGGTTGCTAAGTTGTCAATGTTGCTTGATGAAAATAAAGAGCTGCAACGCAATATGAAAAGCGCAAGTAGCCGTGCAGTTGAGTTAAATGAGCGTTTTTTAAGGAGAGTGGGCTCTGATCTTCATGATGGACCCGCACAATCAATTGGTTATGCGATGCTGCGATTGAATCAAGTCAGCTCTAAGCAAATATCGGATGAGCTCGGTCACGAGTTCCATGCTGTTAAGGAAGCTCTCAATGAGTCTTTAGAAGAAATCAGAGGGATCTCATCTGGTTTAGTCTTGCCTGAGCTCGAACACATGACGTTGGAAGAGGCAATTCATAAAGTAATAAAACGGCATAAAATGAACACAGGTACTGAGGTTAAAGAGTTTTACTTAAATTTACCCGATAACATTACTTTACCAATTAAAATTTGTGCTTACCGTTTTGCGCAAGAAGGACTCAATAATGCATACAAGCATGGGAACGCACAAAAGTGTCGCTTTACTGCGCAGTTGACTGATGATGTGTTACATTTATCTTTGAAAGACAATGGCATGGGGTTCCGTATATCTTTGTTAAATACTGATGGTGGCCATTTAGGATTGGTCGGGCTGAAAGATCGTATCGAAAGCTTGGGTGGCAAGTTAAGTATTAATAGTGAATTAGGTGTTGGAACGGCAATTAAAGTGTCGGTGCAATTATTTGATCATGATTAAAAAAAATTAATTGACTCATCTTTTATGTCTCAATGTTATTATTCGCGTAGGAAGAAATAAATTTTTAGTGGAGTAGTTTTTTGTCAGAATTAATTTCAATTGTTGTTGTGGATGATCATCCTTTATTCAGGGAAGGTGTTGTTACCACCTTGTTAGATAGCGGGTATTTTGATGTGGTCGCTCAGGCTTCTTCCAATGAAGAAGCAATTATTCATGCAGAAAAACATATGCCAGATATTATGCTGCTTGATATTAATATGCCTGGTGGAGGAATTGAAACTGCAAATACAATTTCTAAGTTAACACCGATAGTAAAAATTATTATCTTAACTGTGTCAGAAGAGCAAGCCGATGTGCAAGCTGCGCTACAAGCGCAAGCGCAAGGTTATGTGTTAAAAGGTGTGGCCTCTGAAGATTTGATTTCTATATTACGCGATGTGCATCAGGGCGGTTCTTATATTTCACCAAATTTAGCTGCAAATATTTTGATGCGTGGAGAAGAAAAGAAAAGTCGCGATGCAAAAATTGAAGATTTTGATTTAAATGATCGTGAGCGTCAAATATTAGAAAAACTGGCGATAGGTATGAGCAATCGAGAAATTGCTACAGATGTTTATTTAAGTGAGAAGACAGTTAAGCATTATATGACGAATATCATGCACAAACTTCATGTGAGTAACCGAGTGCAAGCCGCGATCAAAGCTTATGA
>JALZWI010000113.1 GCA_023299895.1 Arenicella sp.
CGCTTGGTATCTTGGGTATCAACTTAGTGCATGGCGCTTATTATTGTGACAACGATCCACAGAAAATTATTGATAGCTTGCAGGATGGAATGGGCTCAGATAGGCGTATTGAAATTGATTTAATTCATTTCTCTGGCCCTGATTTTGACGACGTTGAAAATCGCTTAATGAACCTTTATTTGATTCGCAGTTGGGCATGTCGTGCAGTGATGTTTGACTCTAATGGTGATTCAATCGTGCCGGCTTCGGCTTTGCGTAAAAAAGATACGCTGGTACTTCGAGGATCGTTCAAGCCGCCAACCAAAGTGCATATGGATATGCAAGAGACAGCGGTTAAACGTTTTTTGCAAGAAGAGGGGGTTGAACCAGACAAGGTATTAGTGGTGGCGGAAATCACTATGAATGAATTAGTAGGCGAAGACCCGCAATCAAATCAAGACTTCTTAGCACGGGTTGACTTGCTAAATGAATTAGGCTTTTCAGTACTAATTTCCGACTACTTACGGTTCTTCCGCTTACGTTCATGGATGCGCCGCTACACTAAAAATCGTATTGGTATTGTGCTCAGCGTACGTGACTTTAACTACTTGTTCGATAGTGAGTATTACGACGGACTTGAGGGTGGAATTTTAGAAGCGATGGGCAAGTTGTTTTCTGATCAAACTTATGTGTATGTCTATCCAAGCATTATCGATGGCAAGTTAACTTCTTTAGATAATGTAGATGTCGATGAAGATCAGCGCTATCTGTTAAAGCATTTGGTACACAATAAAGCAATGGTTTCTACTGAAATTCACGACGTGAAAAATCTTGATATTTCACCTATACAGGTACTCAAAAAAATCTCTGAGGGCGATGATTCATGGCGAGATTTAGTGCCTGAGAAAACCGCCAAAAGCATTATTGAGCATAAACTCTTTGGTTACTCTGACTAACACGGCAGTTCTGTATACATTTCGCCGCTGCCCTTATGCTATTCGTGCACGCTTGGCCTTGTGGTATGCGGACATTAACTTTGAATTACGCGAAGTCGTCTTAAAGAACAAACCGCAGTCACTTCTTGAAATATCTGCAAAAGGCACTGTTCCAGTGTTAATCTTAGCTGACGGTACTGTGTTAGAAGAAAGTATCGATATTATGCTCTGGGCACTAGATCAACCTGACCGTGATGATTGGTCAAAACAATCGTTGAACAATTTATTAGTTGAGCTAAATGACGGTAACTTTAAATACTTTTTAGATCGATATAAATACTTTGATCGTCACCCAGAAAAGCCTCAGCAATATTACCAAGAACAAGCTTGCTGTTTCATTGCTGAACTGGAATCCAAATTGTCACATGGTTCTGACTGGTTAAATGGTGACTCTCAAAGCGCGCTTGATATGGCGATATTTCCATTTGTAAGACAGTTTGCTTTTGTTGATAAAACGAAATTTGACACATTGCCATACCCTAATGTCCAAAGATGGCTAGATAATTTATTAGGCAGCGAATTGTTTCAGTCAGTTATGATTAAATATTCAGCATGGCAGGATGGTCAAGAACCTGTTTTTATCAATAATTAAACCGTCAGAGAGACACTCTATGAACGATTATCCTATTCTGCATGAAAGCGAACAACAACTCTTCTATATGGAATTAGAGGATGATCAAAAAGCCTATATAAAATATCGAATGCTCGGCAATCTGCAAGTGGATTTTTACAGTACTTTAGTTCCGACAACGCATCGCGGTAAAGGTTTAGCTGCACAGTTGGTTGAAAAAGCTTTTGCTTGGGCAAACGCTGAGGGCTTGGGAATTCAAGCTTCTTGCTGGTATGCGGCTAAAAAACTTGCTGAGCAAGAAACTAGTCAATAGTGCTCGACTGTTCCCTAATCTCTTATGTATCAACCTCCCCTACTAGCTTTGCTTGGCGATAACGAGCTCTGACCTCGTTCAGGATTAGGTGTGACGGCAGTATTTAGTTTGTCGCTTAACTCGGAGGCACCACCAATATACTTGCCGTTTAACCAAATTTGTGGAACTGTAATTGGTGTTTTCGGACCAACAATTGGTTTGACTCTGGCTAGCATTTCGTACAAAGCTTTGGGTTGTTTGACTACATCAAAATACTCGTAGTCAATGCCGCCTTGGTCTAAATACTTCTTTGCATTTACGCAATGAGGGCAAGTTGCTTTACCAAACACAATATTTTTATCTGTCGCTACAGGAGATTTAGCGGCATGAGCTTCGATCACTGCCTCTGTTAGTAAACCACGGTTGAGTGCTCGACCCTGGCTAATGATTTTGCCATCGACCACCACAATCGGTGCATGCCAGCCACCTTTAAAAAGAGGTTTCCACCACTGGCTTAACCAATCTTGGATATCTAGCTTGACCTCGACACCCTCAAGTTCATTATCAATCGTATCTTGAATAATATCTTTTGTAAGAGAGCACTCGCCACAAGGAATATTAACTTTGAATGGTCCCCATGATCCGGCCCATCGGTAAACCAGTAAATTAATAGTTTTTGTTGTTTGATTATTCATTTTGAATTCAATATTGAATGTTAGGCGCTATTATTTTAGGCAGCTCGAGCTTATGATTTGTTACTTTATCTCGTAATTCTAGGTCATTTAAAAGCGTTTGAGGAAAAATGTATGTTTCTATGTTAGAAACATTTTATCATTGCAGAGATATAAGCGCTCTGATGTTTGAATAATATTTCACCATTTGAAACAAAATTTAGTTTATATTGAACAGTCAAAATTAATAAACATTATGTCCATTTATGAACTTTGCTTACAATCAAAAAACACAGGATTACCTAGCTCAGATAAAGGCATTTATTAGTGAGCATATCGAACCAGTCGAGCAGAAAATTTATAATGAGACGCACGAGTTAAACCTCACAGGCGATTGGACTCAGTGGCAAGCCCACCCATTAATTGAAAAATTTAAAGATCTCGCTAGAGACCAGGGCCTATGGAATTTATTTCTACCTGATGAAAAATTAGGTCATGGCTTAACCTGCTTGGAATACGCGCCTCTCGCTGAACAAATGGGACGAATACTATATGCTCCGGAAATATTTAACTGTAATGCACCTGATACTGGCAATATGGAAGTGCTTTATCATTTTGGTTCTGAGCAACAAAAAGATCAATGGTTAAGGCCGTTGCTGGCTGGTGAAATTCGTTCCGTATTTGGTATGACCGAGCCCGATGTTGCATCATCTGATGCCACTAATATGCAATCAACGATTGAACTTGATGGTGATGAGTTAGTATTGAATGGCAAAAAATGGTGGAGCACAGGCCTAGGGCATCCGAATGCTAAGTTCACGATTTTTATGGGCTTATCTAACCCAGAAAACGATCGACATTCTCGGCACAGCATGGTGATCGTACCATTACATTCACCAGGTCTTGAAATCAAACGTATGCTGACCGCTTATGGCGATTATGATGCGCCGTTTGGACATGGTGAGATGCACTTAAGCAATGTGCGAGTACCCAAAGAAAATTTAATTATGGGTATGGGCAAGGGTTTCACCATTGCGCAAGGTCGTCTTGGACCTGGTCGTATTCATCATTGTATGCGCACCATCGGTTTGGCTGAAAAAGCTTTAGAGTTAGCAATCAAACGCAGTCAAGGTAGGGTGGCTTTTGGCCGACCTTTAATAAAACTCGGTGGCAATGGTGAACGCATCGCCAAAGCACGTATATCGATCGATCAAGCAAGGTTAATTACGTTGCACGCCGCCTGGAAGATTGATGTTGTTGGCGTGAAAAATGCCATGACCGAAATATCTGCGATCAAGGTAGTGGTGCCTAATATGGCAGAAGAAGTCGTTGATATGGCGGTGCAATTACACGGTGGTGCAGGAATGTCAGGTGATTTTCCGCTCGCGCGATTTGCTGCTGCAGTCCGTGCTTTGCGTTTAGCAGACGGCCCAGACGAAGTGCACATGGGTATGGTGACTCGACTCGAACTAAAAAAATATCAAAATGCATAAAGTTTTAATTACAGGGGCAGCTTCTGGGCTGGGCAAGGCATTGGCACTTCGATACGCCAAGGCCGATGCAGAAGTGTGTATTGTTGATCTGAATGTTGCTGAGGGCGAAGCCGTCGCAAGTCAGATTCAGAGCACTGGCAGCTCGGCGTTTTTTCAACGTTGTGATATTACTCAACAATATGATGTTGACCAGCTTGCAGCTACTATAAAAGAACGCTGGGGCAGTCTAGATATTTTAATTAACAATGCTGGTGTGGCGACTGCAGGGTTGGTGCCATTTGAAAGTCTCGATGATTGGGCGTGGGTGATGAATATCAACGTGTTCGGCCATGTGCGAATGACCAAAGCGTTATTGCCCATGATTGGCAAAAGTAATGCAGAGTTTCGTGCCATCATTAATACTGCATCGCAGGCGGGCATAACTGCTGGGCCTGGTATGGGTAGTTACAGTGCGAGTAAAGCCGCGATGGTTAGTTTTTCTGAGACATTGTTTTTAGAGCAAGCTCATAATGGTGTGCATGTCAGTGTGGTTTGCCCTGCATTTTTTGACACTAACTTAAACACGTCCTTACGTACCAACCAACCTGGTATGGAAAACGCAGTAAATAAACTAATTAAGAACTCAGGTATCAGTGCCGATGATATTGCTGACCAAGTATTTACCAAGGCTGCCGTTAAAGAGTTTATGATTATTACTCATGCTGAAGGCCGTAAAGTACATCGGATTAAACGCTTTTTGCCGATGAAGTGGTATTTGAATATGGTTAAAAAGCAAACGGCTAAATTTACCAAAACACGCAGTGAGCCCAGGACTAACAAGCTTAATGACTGATACAAGCATAATGAAAAATCAAAGTGGTGTTCGCGCTGGCGAAGAGCTTGATCTCGACAAGCTGACCCCTTGGTTATTATCAAAACTTCCTGAGTTAAGTGGCGAACCAAGCATAATGCAATACACAGGTGGTCGCTCGAATTGGACCTACTGTTTAAGTTACCCAGAGCGTGATGTTGTGTTGCGCCGTGCGCCTGCTGGCACCAAAGCCAAAGGCGCTCATGATATGGGTCGTGAATTTCGGCTGCAATCTGCGTTAA
The DNA here is from genome assembly GCA_023299895.1 of Arenicella sp. The sequence continues at coordinate 5,094 of JALZWI010000113.1, forward strand.
AACCAGTCTACTCATACGTACCTGAGATGTTGGCATACTGCGAGAGCGAGAACATCATAGGCTCAGAGTTTTATGTAATGGAAAAGATAGTTGGTTTAATTCCACGTAAAGAAATGCCATCGAGCATGAATATCTCGCAAAGCGAGACACGACAACTTTGTACCAACTTAATCGATAGTTTGATCAGCCTGCATCAGGTTGATTACCAAGCCAGTGGTCTGGATCACCTAGCCAAGGGTAGTGGTTATACAGAACGACAAATCACGGGCTGGAGCAAACGTTACACAAATGCTAAAACGTGGAACGTGCCAACGGGTAAATCGGTAATGACTTGGTTAATCGATAACTTGCCTAAACAAGAAAGTATTTGCCTAACCCATAATGATTTTCGGCTAGATAATATTGTGCTTGACCCGAACCAACCCACCAGCATTATTGGTGTGCTGGATTGGGAGTTAGCGACATTGGGAGACCCGTTAATGGACTTGGGTAATAGTCTAGCGTATTGGGTTCAGGCTGACGATGATTGGGTTGGAAAATCAATGCGGCTGCAACCAACACACTTAACTGGCATGTTAACTCGACAAGAAGTGATTGAATATTACCTCAATAAAACGAATACTGATGTGGAAAATTTCAGGTTTTATGAAGTCTATGGCTTGTTTCGTTTAGCTGGCATTGTGCAACAAATCTATTATCGTTATCACCACAAACAGACCAGTAACCCCGCGTTCAAAAAAATGTGGTTGTTTGTGCATTACTTAATGCATCGCTGCCGCAAAGCGATGAAATAACCAAACCCTGATTGACCTAAATATGAACCGACAAAATATATTAATTACCGGCGCTAGCTCAGGCCTAGGCGCAATGATGGCAAAAATGTACGCCGCGCAAGGCAAAAATCTAGCGCTCTGTGCGCGCCGTATCGAGCGGCTCGAAGAACTAAAAAAAGAAATTTTAGATGCTAATCCAGATGCACAAGTCTTTATTAGATCATTAGATGTCAATGACCATGATCAAGTCTTTGCGGTTTTTAAAGACTTCATTTCTGATCTGGCTCACATAGACCGAATTATTGTTAATGCTGGCATGGGCAAGGGCGCCTCACTAGGCACGGGTTATTTTCATGCCAACAAGCAAACAGCCATCACCAATTTTGTGTCGGCTATCGCGCAATGCGAAGCGGCGCTGGAACATTTTAGAGAACGCAACATCGGTCACTTAGTCACGGTTTCATCAATCAGCGCTACTAGCGGCTATCGTCGTGCTATGACAGTGTATGCAGCGACCAAAGCGGGTTTAAGTTCCTTAAGTGAAGGTATGCGTATTGATCTACTCGATACGCCAATCAAGGTAACTACCATTCACCCTGGCTTTATTCGCAGTGAGCTCAACGAAAAGGTTAAAAAAGTCCCCTTTATTGTTGATACCGATGTCGGTTGTCGCGCAATCTTAAACGCAATCGAAAAAGAAGGTGCCAACTATTATGTGCCATCCTGGCCGTGGGCAATCTTAGGTCGATTACTACGCTATGCACCATTACGAATGCTTGCCAAATTAAGTTAGGCGACGTAGGCTATATAAGTTCGATTTTTAAATTAGCTGAAGGCTCTCTAAACCCAGCTGAAGGCTCCTGACCAATAAATAAGTCTTGAACGATACCAAATACCAACCTCTAGCTGACCGACTCAGACCAAAATCACTCGATGAGGTTGTCGGCCAACGACACTTATTGGCTGACGGCAAACCACTCGGCACGGCTATTGCAACAGGCCAATTACATTCAATGGTGTTTTGGGGACCACCGGGTACAGGTAAAACTACGCTCGCTAAATTATTAGCCAAGCACACACAAGCGCACTTCATTACCTTATCAGCTGTCTTGTCCGGCGTTAAAGATATTCGCGAAGCCGTCGAAGCGGCGAAGTTGCGCCAACGCTTAAATCAAGGTGAAACGGTGTTGTTTGTTGACGAGGTTCATCGCTTTAATAAAGCCCAACAAGATGCTTTTTTGCCTCATATTGAAGACGGTACTATTGTCTTTGTAGGTGCTACCACTGAGAACCCATCGTTTGAATTAAACAACGCACTTCTGTCACGCGCGCGCGTCTATGTGCTCCAGTCACTTGAAGCGACAGACATCGCTCAATTAATTGAGCGGGCGTTAAGGGATAAAGAATACGGGCTAGGTGAACTCGCTCTAGATATTTCTAAAGAAAATCAAACACGCCTAGCCGAAATAGCCGATGGCGATGCCAGGCGTGCCTTAACCTACTTAGAACTCTGTGCTGATCTGTGCGAAGACCAAACCATTAGCCAAGAGCTATTAATGAATGTGGTGGGTGGTTCAGCGTTAAGACGTTTTGATAAAAACGGCGAAGCTTTTTACGATCAAATTTCAGCATTGCATAAATCAGTGCGTGGTTCATCACCTGATGGCGCACTGTATTGGCTGTGCCGAATGTTAGACGGCGGCTGTGATCCGCTATATGTAGCTCGTCGAGTCGTGCGCATGGCATCGGAAGACATCGGCAATGCCGACCCTAGGGCTTTGCAAATTGCCTTGAATGCGTGGGACGTGCAAGAGCGACTCGGCAGCCCAGAAGGAGAGCTAGCCATTGCACATGCAGTGACGTACCTTGCGGTGGCCGCTAAAAGTAATGCAGTTTACAACGGTTATAAATCAGCCATGCGTGCAGCTAAAGAATCTGGCTCATTGGAAGTACCGTTACATTTACGAAATGCGCCGACCAAATTGATGAAGGAATTGGATTACGGTAAAGCCTATCGTTATGCGCATGATGAACCAGAGGGTTATGCAGCAGGTGAGACATATTTGCCAGATGAATTGGATGGAGTAGATTTTTATCAGCCAGTCGATCGAGGCATGGAAATTCGGATTGCTGAAAAGATGGAACGACTGCGTCGGCTTGATCGAGAGCATTTTGATAAAGAGTAGCTTTTAAGATTGCCACTCGACAACTGCTTCCTGCGTTGTTGTCGCTCCTAAATCTATTTAGCCGTCCATGCCCAAGCATCACTAATTTTCATGTCATGTGAAAATTCCCTTTATTGAATAAAAACGCGCTTGGCGCTCCTTACCAGATGCTGCGCTTCGCGCACTGATTATAGAGTTAGCAATTTATTCTAGGTTGCGTTTTAGGACTCTAGAATCTAATTAAAATAGTCTGGCAGTCCTGACTATTTTTTATGAAATATATTGTTATTATGAAGTACCAATTATGCGAGTTTTAAAATGACTGAAAAAATAAATGATAAGGCTTTGATTGCTTTAAAAATTGCGTTTACTTATATGCCTAAAGCTATAGAGGTGACCAAGTATGATTATGGTGATCGAACTCAAATTGTGCTTGATCATATTGAGTCTGTTAGACAGACCTTGCTGGTCAATGATGTTGACCCAGATGAAGTGTATGGTGAAATAAATCCTTCTATTACACCTAATTCAACTTATTAGAATTTCATGGGGTCAGAGTCGTTGAAACTTTCACCTCACTCTTAGTTAGGCTAATATCCAAACTTGGAAAGATAAAGCATAGATTGTTTTTTATAACCAGCCAGGGTAATAAGGCCCAATTAACTGCAACTACAACTGTCATCTAAAATGTTATCAGAATATTTAAATCCTTTTTCCGCTCGGTTAGAAAAATTATGGCTGGGTTTGCATAACTTGGAGCAAAGTCTGCTTGTGATTATTGGGATGATCGCGGCTTACTACTTTCTTCGTTATTTTGTGATACGACGCCTTGAGCGACTAACTGCAAAAACGGAAAATGATTTAGATGACCGATTAATTCATTTCATTAAGCAGTTTCTCTGGTTAGCAATGTTTCTCAGTGCCATAGTGTTTGTGCTTAGTATCAATGGTATTGCGATTTCACCGATATTAGCGGGCGCGGGAATTTTTGGTATAGCAGTTGGTTTGGCTGCAAAAGAAACCCTTGCAGATATTTTGTCGGGTATCTTTTTGATTGTTGACCGACCATTACGCATTGGTGATCGGGTAACAATTGATCGTATTGGTAAACATTGGGGCTCTTGGGGTGATGTTGTGGATATTGGTTTGCGCCGTACCTCGGTGCGTAACACCGATGGTGTCATCGTCAACTACCCAAACTCATTACTTTCTAGTGGGATTATAAAAAATTTCTCGATTAATGTTGCGCCGGTGAGAGCGCGTATCCGTTTTCAAGTTGATTACTCTGCTGACCCAGAGAAAGTCCGTAGTCTGGTTATGCAAGCCATTGATGATGTCGATGGAATTTTAGAAGATAAAATTACCATTGTTATTCGCTCAATGTGGGACGACGACCAAGGTCATCAACTTGCAGGCGTGCTTTATGAAGCTCGTTATTTGCTTAAAGATGTAAAACAACGCACAACTATTCGATCAGAAGTATTAGCAAATATCATCCGTGCTTTTAATAAACATAAAATTCCGATGGCCGCACAGCCACTGACAATGATTAATCGGGTCGAAGAAGAAAAAATGTTGTTGTAAAACCACCACATTTGTTGTGTAGATAACTAATTTGATACTTATGTGGTTAAAGCTAAGTTAGTAAGTCTAGATTGAGAGTCATTTGGCGTATTGTTAACCCATGAAACGGACTTATAGTTTTTTTTCATAACTCTCTCTTCTTTTTATTAGTTTAGATGCCGCTAGGAATAACTTCCAAGCGGCTTTCTTTTGCCTACAGGATGTAGGTACATCGCGGTCGCATGGA
>JALZWI010000114.1 GCA_023299895.1 Arenicella sp.
ACTTCATAACCAGCCTGTGATAACCGACCAATGGCTTCTAAGCTGCCATCTATAGGAATCCACTCTTCTGGCGATTTAATGAACTCAGGAGATTCCTGATTGATAACGCCATCGCGGTCAAGGATGATTAGTTTCATTTTATGATGCGAAGTTTACGGTTAACTCTGTAACAGTGAAATATCAGCAACCCTCAAAAAAAGTTGTTGTAGCTTACTCAGCAGCGCCAAACGGTTTTGTTGTAAGGCGGCGTCTTCACTCATGACCATCACGCTTTCAAAAAATCGGTCGACAGGGGTGCGTAAAGACGACAACTTCTGCAAGCCTTGACCGTAATCGCCTTGATTAAATAATGCGAGGCAATCCGTCTCAATTGATTTGATAGCACAATACAGAGCTTGTTCGTCAGCTTCGACTAATAATGCTTGATCGATTCCAGCGTCATTTTCAACCGGTTGTTTTTTTAAAATGTTTCTAATGCGCTTATTTGCCGCGGCTAAGTCTTTCGCTTCACTGGCTTGTTCAAATTGACTTACTGCTTTTACTCGATATTCAAAATCCAATGGGCTGTCAGGCTCACAGGCCATTACTGCATGAATAGTAGTGGTCGGAATGTTTTGACTTTGGTAATAAGCAGTTAGTCGCCCTCGAATAAATCCGATGATTTGTTGCTGGGTATCGGTATCAATTTGGATGTCTTGTAAAGCAGCATAGCAGGCCGCACTGTCGGCAACTAAATCGCTCAAGTTTAAGTCGCGTTGCGCTTCGATTAATATACGTAAAATGCTCAACGCAGCTCGACGCAATGCATAAGGGTCTTTGTCACCCGTGGGTATCTCACCACTTGCAAATATACCGACTAGGCTATCAAGCTTGTCGGCCAAAGCAACGGCTTGTGCTTCTGCGCTTTGAGGTAATTCAGCGCCTGCAAATTTTGGCCAGTAATGTTGCTCGATACAGTGACCGATCAAGCTGTCTTCACCATCACAATTGGCATAATAGCGCCCCATCAAGCCCTGTAGGCTATCAAACTCGCCGACCATGTCAGACACTAAGTCCGCTTTAGCCAGCATGGCTGCGCGCTCGGACACATTCGCATCAGCACCAATTTGGCCGCTTATTTTCTTGGCCAACGACTGAATACGTTTGGTCTTATCAAGAATGCTGCCAAGTTTAATATGGAATAAAACACTATCAAGTTTCTCGACCCTGGATTCAAGGCTAACTTTCTGATCGGTTTGCCAGAAGAACTTAGCATCCGCTAGGCGAGCACGTAACACTCTTTCGTTGCCTTGAATTAGCCGTTGAGGGTCTTTACTATCGATATTGCTGACGGTAATAAAGTTTGGCAACAATTTGCCGCTACCGTCGACAATATGAAAATACTTCTGATGATCGCGCATCGATGAAATTAAACATTCTTGAGGGACCTCTAGAAACGCTTTATCAAATTTACCAATTACCGCAGTCGGGTATTCAACTAATCCGGTAACTTCATCTAGGAGAGCTGGGTCGTCTTCAATTTCCCCGCCTACCTGTTCAGCTAACTCGGTAATTTGTTGTTTAATCATATCTTGTCGATCTTTGAAACTAGCGATGACATGCCCTTGATTTTCAAGAATTTTTTCATAGTCATTAGCATTAGTAATCGATAGTTCAGTAGAGCAATGAAATCGGTGCCCTTTTGATTTGTTTGACGATTTAATGTTAAGGACAGTTGTGTCTATTACGTCAGCTCCATGCATCACAATTAGCCAATGCACGGGGCGAACAAATTCAGCTGTACCAGCACCCCATCGCATCCGTTTAGCAATCGGCAGTCGTTTAAGTGCTTGATTGATAATCTCTGGGATAAGTTCTTCTATGCCTTTACCGGATTGATTGACGGTATAGTTTAGCCACTCGCCTTTATCGGTTTTAAGTCTTTGTAGGTCTGTAACACTAACGCCGCATGATTTGGCAAAGCCTTGTGCTGCGGGTGTGGCTTCACCATCTTCTTTAAAGGCTGCTTGCACGGCCGGGCCACGTCGTTCGATAATTTGGTCAGGTTGTGCTTTGATAACATCAGGAATGCTGATTGCTAAGCGACGTGGTGTCGCGAAAGACGCTGTAGCCTTGACTTGGTCTACGTTAATCAATTGTGCTTCGAGCAAGCCATTACTGATTTCTTTACTAAAAGCAGCGATTAATGTTTTAAGTGTTTTTGGAGGTAGCTCTTGCGTACCGAGTTCAATAAGTAGAGTGTCAGACATAATTAAGCACCTTCTTGCTGATCTTTACCACGTGGAAAACCGAGTTCCTCACGTGATTCGTAATAGGCTTTAGCCACGCCTTTAGCCAAGTTACGTATACGACCAATATATCGCGCTCGTTCGGTTACGCTGATTGCATGCCGCGCATCAAGCATATTAAAGCTGTGCGATGCTTTTAATACTTTTTCATAGGCGGGAAGAGGTAATTTTTGTTCAAGCAGGTACTGGCTTTCTTTTTCACAAGCATCGAACTGATGAAAGAGCTCATCAATGTTGGCGTGTTCAAAATTGTAGGTTGATTGCTCTACCTCATTGCGATGATAGATGTCGCCATAGGTGAATCCATTGGTCCAGACTAAATCATAGACACTGTCTACCCCTTGTAAATACATTGCGATTCGCTCTAAACCATAGGTGATCTCACCTGTAACAGGTCGACAATCTAAACCGCCGACCTGTTGAAAATAGGTGAATTGAGTTACTTCCATGCCATTCAGCCAAACTTCCCAGCCTAAGCCCCAAGCGCTCAATGTTGGTGATTCCCAGTTGTCTTCTACAAAGCGTACATCGTCACTGAGCATATCAATACCGACTTCGCGTAATGATTCTAAATAAAGCTCTTGAATATTGTCCGGTGACGGCTTTAGGATGACTTGATATTGAAAGTAATGCTGCAAGCGGTTTGGATTTTCTCCGTAACGGCCATCAGTAGGTCGCCGTGAGGGCTGCACATAAGCCGCACGCATTGGCTCCGGACCAATTGCGCCAAGAAAGCTGGCAGAGTGAAATGTGCCTGCTCCCATTTCAATATCATAAGGCTGCATTAGCATGCAGCCGTTGGCAGCCCAAAATTGCTGCAGGCGCAGAATTAAATCCTGAAAAGTAATTATTTTACTCATACTGTCAAATGCGTCAATTAAACGCTGCTTAGGAGCTGTCTTAGTCTATAAAACTTAATCTACAATAAGGTGGGTCTACTCTTCTGGCTCTAACACCCTACATTTTGATTCGGTATTATAGCGAGCGCGCTTAAATATGCGAGAGATTTGGTGGTTTTCTTGCAGTTCTGTTATTTGATATAATGTCTAGTTACAGTAACCTTTCCACCCACAGAGGGTGGAAATTCAAAAAAGTGACGTTAATGTGGAGAATTTATTACAAAACAATTAGACAAAGGTAGATTTTTACAGTAAATTACATTTTGACTTAGGTCTTGCCCAAGTCACCTAGGAGTGAGGAAAGTGCAATTAATAGCGCTCACACTGAAAATAAAAAAGTTCGTAATAAAAACAATAAGTCGGACTTTTTTATTTTCGCCTAACTTACCCTTGTCTTTCAAATTCACATACGATCCCTTATTAACCAAAGATCTTTATCCTAAAGAGCATAGGTTTAATAGCCTTTTAGCTAAAGTCTCATCGTTGATGCTCATATAATCGAATTTTCCCTGAAGCTTATATTGTGCTTAATTATCTCATCTTATTAGAGTGTTGATGTACGGATACATTAATTAATTCTGCGCCAGCATGGTGCGTTTATTTTTAATTTGTTATAAATTGGCGCGCAAAAATGTTTTAATTGGTGCAGACACTGGCTGATTAATAGTATTCCTGGTTTGTTTGTTGGCATAGTAATTGCTTGTAAGTTCTGTAGAGCCATCTAAGCTGGAGCTATTTTAAATTTTTTAATGGATAGAACACGCACTAATTTAGAGCGACAGTAAAAGACAATGAAGGTTAAAAAAAATTGTGAGTCCCGATTTAGTTTTTGAAAGCTTGGAGTGCGCGGTTGTCGTAATTGACGATCAGTGTATTGTGCACACAGTCAATTTGGCGACAGAGACATTGTTTTGCCAGAGCCGGAGATATTTAATTGGAAGAAAATTAGATGAGTTTCTGCCAAACGAACAAGTTAACAAGTGTATTAGAGACTGCTTAGAGAATAATTCTAAATATACTTTACGTGAAATACCGATTGAAATAGTCAGTGGTGAGACATTGGTTGATATTACTCTTTCATGTGTTTCAAGCAGACGAGGTATCGAAGCCTCTGTATTGATTGAAATAAATTCAATCAATCGTATTTTTCGTTTCATGAAAGAGAAAAATCAAATGGAGAGGCAGCAGTCATTTCGTATGATGATGCGTGGTTTGGCGCATGAAATAAAAAATCCTCTGGGCGGCATTCGTGGTGCAGCTCAATTGTTACACCGAGAAATTGTAGACCCCTCACGTCAAGAGTTAACCGAAATATTGATCAAAGAAGCCGATCGATTAACACGTTTAGTTGATCGGGTGATGGGCTCAAGAGAACAGTTAAAACCAACTTTACTTAACATTCACGAAGTGCTTGAACACGTCGTTCATTTAATCAGTGTTAAATCTAAGGAAACTGTAATAGTTGACCGAATTTATGATCCTGCGTTACCAGAGATTGTGGTGGATAAAGAGCAGTTAATACAAGCGGTATTGAACATAGTGGTAAATGCAGTTGATGCTCAAACAAGTTCTGGGCGATCTAGGATAGGTTTGATTACTCAATTTGAAAGGCTGGTAACGATCAATCGAAAGATGCACCGTCAGGTCATGAATATTCGAATTTGGGATGACGGACCAGGTGTACCCGAAGAAATTAAAGAAGTGATCTTTGATCCATTAATTACTGGCAGACCTCAAGGTACAGGTTTGGGTCTATCAATTACACAAGAAATTATTCAGCGCCACAACGGCGCTGTCAAACTAGAAGACTTAGATGGTAAGACCTGTTTTTCGATTTACTTACCCTATACAGATGAGGCTGAACCAGTTGGCCTGGAGACATAATGAGTAAAGTTTGGATAGTTGATGATGATTCATCAATTCGATGGGTACTGGCACGTGCATTACGCTCAGACGGATTTGAAGTTGAAGACTTTGAAGATGCAGAAACTCTGCTCGTTGCGATTGAGAAGTCACAACCTGATGTGTTAATGACGGATATTCGAATGCCGGGCATGAGCGGCTTGGATTTGACTAAAATCATATACGAAAAATTTTCCAATGTTGTGTGCATTATTATGACAGCGCATACGGACTTGGATAGTGCATTGGCATCATATGAAAGTGGTGCTTTTGAATATTTACCAAAACCATTTGATTTAGATGAGGCTGTTCGCCTTGTTCATCGAGCAGTAGAGCCATCGGCTGATAAGGTTGTAATTGCTGAGGAGGACTATAATGAGGTAGAGATCATTGGTGAGGCACCTGCTATGCAGGAAGTGTTTCGCGCGATTGGTCGATTAGCAAAATCCAACATCAATGTAATGGTTTGTGGGCAGTCCGGTACTGGTAAAGAGCTAGTCGCAAATGCTTTACATCAACACAGCCCACGTGCACACAAACCCTTTGTGGCTATTAACATCGCAGCGATTCCAGCAGAGTTATTAGAATCTGAGTTATTTGGTCATGAAAAGGGTGCATTTACAGGAGCTCAAGCGCAACGCCAAGGTCGTTTTGAGCAAGCAAATGGAGGGACTTTATTTTTAGATGAGATCGGGGAAATGAGTGCTGATTTGCAGACTCGTTTATTGCGTGTTCTATCGGATCGACGTTTTTATCGAGTAGGTGGCCGTGACCTAGTTAAAGTTGATGTACGAGTTTTGGCCGCAACGAACCAAGACTTAGAAAAGCAAGTTGCTAGCGGAGGTTTTCGAGAAGACTTGTATCATCGTTTGAATGTAATTCGTATTGATTTGCCATCACTGTCTCAGCGAGTAGAAGACATTCCCTTGCTAACGAAACGATTTCTTCGTACTTCAGCTGATGAGCTACAAGTTGAAATAAAGCATTTGAGTGATGATGCGCTGCATAAAATGATGGCACATAACTGGCCGGGCAATGTACGACAGTTAGAAAATGTTTGTCGCTGGATAACGGTTATGGCGCCTGCTCAAATGGTAAGTGTTGAGGATTTGCCTAAAGAGTTATCGAACAGTGACACAGCCAGTCAACCGCAGGATTGGGAAGGCTCATTAGCTAAATTGGTTCGACAAAGATTAAATATGGGACAAGAAGAGGTTTTAACGGATTTGGTCAAAAAATTTGAATCGACGTTATTGCGAGTTGCTTTAGCGCACACGGGAGGGCACAGACAAAATGCTGCTAAGGTGTTGGGCTGGGGTCGAAACACTCTTACTCGAAAACTAAAAGACTTGGACATGGAATAATTAGCACTAACCACTTATATGAATAGTCAGTTTGGACGTTATCAGTTATTCTTTTGTATGTATAATTCAGTGCAGAAAAATAATAACGCTCACAAAATATGTATCGCCTAATAATTAACGTTGTCGTACTTTTTATATTTTGCCAACAGGCTTTTGCGCAGACGCGCTATGTAACTGATGAATTTGAGATCATGATGCGAACTGGGCCAAGCATTCAGAACAAGATAGTTTTGGCATTAAGTAGCGGCATGGCACTTGAAGTTTTGCGTGCTGATGCAGGTAATGGTTATAGTCAAATTAGGACAATCAACGGTGACGTAGGTTATGCGCTTACGCGTTTTTTAAGTCCGGATGAATCAGCAAGGAATAGAGTAAATTACTTAGAAGACCAACTAAAGCAATTGCGCTCTAAACCCCAAGAGTTGGTGAGCTTATTAGCGACTAGCCAAGAAGACAATCAAGTTCTTATCACGCAAAATACAGAGTTATCAGATCGACTTAATTCTGTTGAGTCAGAACTAATGCAAATTAAGAAAGTTTCGGCTGATGCAGTTAATCTCTCTACCCAGAATCAACGTCTTGAAGGTGAAGTCCAGCAGTTGTTGTTGCAGCTCGATGATATTCGAATTCAGAATGAAGACTTGAAGGATCAATCGGATCGAATGCAAAATATTATGGGCGCTGGGTTAGTCTTGTTTGGCTTATTTTTAGGTTGGATATTATCAATCTCAGGCCGGCGCGGTCGAGATTCTTGGGGGTCTTCTTAACTTTTTCCACGCACGATCTCGCTCATTAAGTTTGCATGCGCATCTGAATCGTTTAAACATGGAATATATCGATACTCTTCACCGCCTGCATCGATGAAGTAATGACGATTTTCGCCGTCTATTTCCTCTAGGGTTTCGAGACAGTCGGCACTGAAGCCGGGGCAGATAATATCGATCGATTTAATGCCTTGATCAGGCAGCTGCTTAAGCGTTTGGTCGCAATAAGGCTGTAACCATTCTTCTGCGCCAAAGCGAGACTGGAATACTAGTTGCCATTTATCTTCTTTCAATTCGAGGTAGTCAGCAATGCGCTGAGCTGATTCTTGGCATTGCGCCTCGTAAGGGTCACCCTTAGTAATGTATTTCTTTGGTATTCCGTGAAAAGACATCAACAATTTTTGCGCGCGGCCGTGCTTTTCCCAATGAGTTTTAATTGAATCACCGACTGCCCGTATGTAGTATTCGTTTTGATAATAAGAATTCACAAAATTCATGTTTGGCACCCAACGCTGTTTGCTAAGCGCAGTGCCAATAGCATCAAAGGTCGAACCGTTAGTGCTGCCAGAGTATTGTGGGTAGAGAGGGATGATAATTAAGTTACGAATGCCTTGCTCATGAAGCTTGGATAATTTTTCGGAAACACTTGGTTTACCATAGCGCATCGCTAATTCCACAACATAGTCATCGCCCAAAATGTTGGCGACTTTATCACTAAGTTTCTGACTGTTAATTAATAATGGTGAGCCTTCTTCAGCCCAAATTTGGCGATAGATCGCAGCACTTTTATGGGAGCGAAAATTAACAATGACGCCCCTAACTAAAATTAACCTCAGTAATTTCGGAATTTCGATGACACGTGGATCCATCAAAAATTCACCGAGATACTTGCGCAACCCTGGACAAACAGGTCGCTCCGGTGTGCCAAGATTTACCAGCAGAACGCCAACCTTATTGTTGCTGTTTACTACATCGTCTAGTTGGCCTAAATACTTCATATGATGGTGTTTTTTGGTTTCATCTCAAGTGAAAGCTTGAGCGTTAAATAATAAGCAGCAGACTAGCGATGCTAATGTTCTTTTAATGTGAAAAGTACATCGAACACCTTTTAGGCATTGCCTGTGACCTTTACGCCTGGCCTAATATGAGTATTAGCAAAATCGACCATTCGTGTTAGTGATTGTGTCGCTTTTAATCTGATCGGTTCATCAATATGAATTTCGTTATTTCCACTGTTGAGGATTTTTTCTAAGCGTTGCAGGTCGTTCATTTTCATCCATGGGCATTGAGCACAACTTTTACAGGTGGCGCCACTGCCTGCCGTGGGTGCAGCAATAAACTCTTTATCAGGAGAATACTGTTTCATCTTATGAAAAATTCCATCTTCAGTTGCCACGATAAATTGCTTATTCGGTAACTCACGAGTGGCCGCCAATATTTTACTGGTAGAGCCAACTACATCGGCTAAATCAACCACGCTCATGGGGGATTCTGGGTGAACAAGAACAGCTGCATCGGGATATTCTTTCTTCATATCCATCAGAGCTTCGGCCTTAAATTCTTCATGAACAATGCACGAGCCCTGCCACATAATCATATCCGCGTCAGTTTCTTTTTGAATATAGGTGCCTAGAAAACGATCTGGCCCCCAAATTATTTTCTCACCTTGGTCACGTAGATGAGTGCAAATTTCTAGAGCGATTGAAGAGGTGACCACCCAGTCAGCACGTGCTTTGACTGCAGCGCTGGTATTCGCATAGACCACGACTGTTCGATCTGGATGTTCATCACAAAAGGCTGAAAACTCATCGACTGGACAACCTATATCAAGCGAACATTCAGCGTCATTATCTAATAGTAATACGCGTTTTTCAGGGCTTAAAATCTTAGAAGTTTCAGCCATAAATTTAACACCAGCAACAATAATGGTGCTGGCATCATGTTCATATGCATAACGAGCCATTTCTAAAGAGTCAGAAACAGTACCACCACTATCTTCAGCTAAATCTTGTAGATCATCATCTACATAATAATGAGACACTAAAATAGCGTCCTGATCTTTCATTTCCTTTAATAGGCGATCTTTTAAATCTGCTTCAGCAGAGGCACCCAGGGCAGAATGCGTAACAGAACGAGCTTGCGCTGCAGTTGTATGTATTTCGTTTTCCAGTTGCTTTGGCACATCTAATGCTTTTGACATGGTTAAATCTCAAAAATTCAAATCGTAATAAATTAATATATATATCCTATCATAGCTTAGCTGAAATCTGTCTAAGCATAAGCTATACATACACATATAATCCTCAGAATAAAAAAAACCACCT
>JALZWI010000115.1 GCA_023299895.1 Arenicella sp.
CCAAATATAGTCCGGAGCGCAATTAATGAATTATTAAAAATGGTAATCACAAGTACAACAAGAGTAAGACATTCTGACAATTCACTGAACGACTTCTGTATGGTTTTAACTTTCTCATCGCGGAGTTTTTGAAATACTAAACAGCCTTAACTTAGTGCTATTCGGGACGGTCCACGGTTAAACCATGTCATCGTAGTTAACCATAAATCCCTGGGGTTACTCGTCTACCAATTACTGCTTCAACTTCGTTACAAAGTGCCACTTCCCAAAACATAGTTTTCATTAGTCGCTTGATAGGTTTGATCAGCTAAAACCGTGTGTCCTTAATTTTTTGGTGACATCTTATAGACGATCGATTGCTGTACTTAGCCAAGCACGCATACTTTGTTCTTCTTTGTCTCGATTGTTTTTTGTTCTCTCGAGATAACCAATACGTTTATTAATCGTTTCCTTTTGTTCTTCCGTCGTTGCCTCACGTAAATCTAATTCTGCTTCTCTAATATCACTGTCTAGTTCGCGTATTTCATTGTTTGCAAGATCGAGTGCCATGTTTAACCCTTTGACATACTCAGTTAAAAAAGGCATTTCTAAATTTGCAGGGCAAATATAGCTGTACTGTTCTTCATCACTGCCCATTTGATATCCGTTCGAGGGCAGACAAAATTGTACTAAACCTTGATTATGACCTGAGAGGTAGTTATTGCGGTCTAATTCTATATTGTGCTTTCTACAGTCACTCGCACGAGAGTCCATCCTAGATATTGCCAAGCCTCTTGACCCATCCCTAAAACCAATTTCGTTCCAATTCGCAGTCAAACAATCTGACTCGTCCATCGTCGCGCATCCTTGTAGAAACAAAGTACTAAAGAGTAGCGCGGCAAACCTAATTGATTTTTTTGTAGTCATTTTCATTGTTCTACAACCTCATTGAAATAAATAGTGTCGGTAGGACCGCCTTCGCATTCAATATTTGAATGATTGGCTTGGGCTGACATAATTGCTTCTCGCAATGTACAGAATCCATCTTTGAAAGCTACCCACCACTCATTGAATTAACTTCAATATCTGCCGAAAAAGCCGGCAACATAATCGCTTGGTTCACGGTTATAGCCAAACACATTTTTTTAAATTTAGTAAAAGAGGTCATTTGCGTCTACTCCGATGGATTTACATATGACTATTTTTGAGGCCAAAGCCTTAGCCATGCAGGTTTAAACCAAACTATAGTAAAACATATTTTTCTTGGACTTTAAAGAATCAAAGCGTTTACCAGCTTGGCTTTGTCACAACCGGAGACACTCTTAATCACCGATCAAAAACTATGACACAAAAAAAGAACTTTCAGCGATATGGTTTGACCGTGTTCTATCTCATGTTGATTTTTTTCGTAAAAAGTAATATTTATGCTGCTTAATAGGTCTATATATGGTCAACACAATATTAATTAATAACCTCAATACTGATGCCGGCTACCGACAACAGATTGATGGTACTATGCTATTAAATGTTTTCAACATTCTTTATCTCCTCTAACTATAAATATTAAAAGGTAAAATAATGACTCCAAAAAAACGTTCAATTACCTCTCTGACCTGCTTGATTTTTGTTGTTGCAATGCCTGTATTTGCTGTAGATGCCCAACCTAAATCAGCAACAGTACTTGAATTTGGTGATGCCAATACACTCTTCGTCGCTGATTCTGATGCAGGACAAATCAACGCATACACAATAGCAAACGTTCCTGACTCATCTGCTCCAAGTAAACCACGCGCATACAACCTTAATCATTTTGGTGCGCAAATTGCAGATCAACTAAAGGTTGATCGATCGAGTTTGATTTTTCACGATGTCGCTGTACACCCTGTTACCAATGAAGCCTTTGTTTCTCTTTCTGCTAAAACTGATTCTGGCAAGACTCCTTTCGTAGTACGAGTCAATCAAGATGGAAAAATAAGTCTTGTAGATTTAGCTGGCAAACACACAACCGCAACCTTGTCAGGCGCAGCAGACGACAGTGTGGTTTTTTGGCGTGAAATTCCTGCTAGCACTTTCGCAATAACTGACCTAGATTATGTTGATGGTGAGCTTTTCGTCTCTGGTTTATCTACCGGTGAGTTTTCGTCAACCTTGCGAAAAATACCTTACCCTTTTGACGAGAATGCGCAAACCTCCAGTATTGAGATGTACCATGCTTTACACGATCAAAATGAAACCCGCGCACCAATCCGCGCGATGACAGTAGTAGATTTAGATGGAGTAAAAACAGTGATCGCGGCCTACACTTGCACACCATTGGTTGCAATTGCCGCTGATGATCTTGACGATGGCAAACATGTTGTCGGCAAAACAATTGCAGAACTTGGCTATGGCAACACACCCTTGGATATTGTCTCGTTCAACTCTGTAAGCCGACAAGGAGTATCAGAAGATTTCATTATGGTACTTAATAGAGAAAAGGCAGCTGACTTGATTAAAGTATCAGACCTGACTGCTGCCTCTAAAAAAGATGGTATTACACAACGAGCTCGTCCTGGCTCTACTGCTGGTGTAACCACATCTATTGTTCCGATGACCGGCGTGCTGCAAGCAGCAGACCAAGATGAAAAATATCTTTTGGCTCTACAACGAAACCTGGAAACAGGTGATATGGATTTAGTTTCATATACTAAAGGAGCGTATATTCGTATTTCACAATATCTTAACGAATATGATTTTGATACTTATGAATATCCTGAAAACGCACGCAATCGTGGATTTCATAATGAATTCAAAACTGCCGAAGGATTTGCTGAACACGTTAAATAATAACTCGAGTGAATAAATCATTTTTGTCACTGTCACTGCTTGCGAGCCTCGCATGCAGTGACTCAGTTTTTGCCTGTGTAGCTGATAACTCTGGATCTGCAAAAGTATCAGAAGTTTACCCAACTGCAAATGAACTCCCAGAAAACCTCTTGCGATTCTATATTTATTTTTCAGAACCAATGTCTCGACAAGGCATCCTATCTTCAATTTCTTTGATC
>JALZWI010000116.1 GCA_023299895.1 Arenicella sp.
AAATTAAATTTAAAATGGTGCCTCTAGGCTGTTCTGTCTGTTCTGAAATTTCTCTGGCGCTAAAACCTTCAACAGCCGATAAGTAAAGTGCTTCACGTTCGGAAGGTCTTAATGTCGCCAATATTTTTTCTAAATCAATATTAATAAGGCTATCTATGTTTATGTTTTTCATGCCTTCAATTTGTTCAGCTCCGCCGATAAATTCATCATCTATTGCGGTGATTGGTACTAATAGTTCACGGCGGTATTGATTAATAAAACGACTTTTTATGGCAGAAAATAAATATGACTTTTGATGTGGCCCATTTGCTTTGAGAACAGCCAACCAGGCATCTTGCAGAACGTCTTCAGCTTTTGCTATATCATGTGTTAATGACATAGCGTAGCGAAAGCCATCACTTAGAAGGGCTGAAAGCAATTCATCGCGGACCACATCAGTCATAAATTATTACAGGTTCTCTAGATGATACGTTCGTTTTTCACCTTCAATCGAATGCACTAACGCCTGAGTTGTAATAAGCGTTTCGCCATTTTCTCTTACCATAAAATCAACATCAATTTTACGACCGTTTTGGTCTAAAAAGTCAGCGCAGCTAACATAGAAATCGCCTTTTTTAACAATGCCAGAATGCAATGAATCTAAGCTTAGCTCAAGTAACTTACCATCGACAGCGTCATAGACAAACATTTTATCATCGACTGTCTGCGCTACAATAAAGTCATTCATTGAGGTTTGTATATTAGTCCGTAAGTCGCCTTTGATTGAGGCGTCATCGGCCGCGAACGCGCTACTAGCCGCAATTAAGCTGCCTGAGCCAATTAAAGCGATGGTAAAAATAAGGTTCTGTAGTAATGATTTGGTTTTGTTCATGCTATCTCCTAGCTTAAATTAAAAGTGACTTCATAGTTATAAACAACTGAAGAGGTGTTTTGATTGCAAGAGACGTTAATTCTTATTTCAGCATGAACCTGATTGTTAAGTTGCACGTAGTTGTTGTAAAGCTAGATGTGCTACATTCTAATGCAATAAAGGTGTTTTTTTACATCCATTAACACTGCTTTTGAGCATGATGATTAAGCAACGGCTGTTAAACGATGATAAATAATTATATTCGTTTGTTCAGCATAATTTTATTGGCGTCCTTCAATGTTTCGTTGCCGGTATATGCCAGTGATGTGCGCATAGCCGTAGTGTTTAAGTGAACGGCAGCTTTGGGCAAATAGTCGCCAGTTGTTTAGCTAAAGATATAGTCAAATTAGTACAATTAAAATATCTTGTTACGCTTCGTATTTCTAATCAGCTTCAATCATACCCGCTTCAGGGTCATTAAAAATACCGACATCCAAGCGGCCTTCACTTTTTGCAACGATTGAAGTAATCACCGCATCGCCGGTGACGTTAACCGCCGTGCGAATCATATCTAACAAGCGGTCGATCCCAAAAATCAAACCAAGTGCTTCGATTGGCAAACCAACTTGATCAAATACAATGGTCAGCATAACAAGCCCTACAGCAGGTACGGCTGCCGTGCCGATGGATGCTAACACCGCGGTGGCGATCACCGTCAGGTAGCCACCTAGGCCGAGATCGATGCCGTAGAGGTTGGCAACAAACACTGTTGCAGCGCCTTGCATCATGGCGGTGCCGTCCATATTAATGGTCGCACCGAACGGCACACTAAAAGACGAAACAGCGCGGTCAACCCCTAAGCGCTCTTGCACGGTGCGTAAGGTGATTGGAATCGTCGCGCCTGAGCTTGAGGTACTAAAAGCAAATAGTTGCGCGGTACGAATCTTTTTGATGAACATCTTCGGGCTCAAACCGCTAAGGGTTTTGAGTATCAACATTTGTGTACCAAAAGCATGAAAGAGCAGGGCGGCAACCAACACGCAAAAATAACCCAATAGTTGACCGAGTAAGTCAAAGCCGAGCTCAGCAACCGCTTTACCAACCAAGCAAAATACGGCGTAAGGGGCAAACCACATCACCATGGTGACCATGCGCATAATGGTGGCATTAATTTGTTCGATAATGGTAATCAGTTCGCCAGACTCCTTAGCAATAGACAGTAGTGCAATGCCAAAAAATATCGAGAAGAATATAATCGCTAACATGTCACTGTTTGCCATCGCTTGCACAATGCTGCTAGGCACAATATTAATCAGCACATCGGCGAATGACGTTGCTTCTTTGCCCATGAAGCTTGTTTCAGTAGGGATTTCGATGCCTTTGCCGATGCCAAAACTTACCGCGAAAAGAATCGCCGTTGCTATCGCAATAGCGGTAGTCGCCATATACAAGCCAAAGGCTTTACCGCCAATGCGGCCTAGCAGTTTTATATCACCAATGCCGATAATGCCCGGAATCAGCGAAAAAAGAACCAAAGGCACGACCAACATTTTTAACGCATTGATAAACAATTGCCCGACGACTCGGAACACCCCATCAATAAGGTATTGATCTACCCATTGCGTTTGAGTAAGACCGAAGACATTGAGAATTAAGCCAACAAGGATTCCTAAAACAAGTGCAATTAATACTTTGTTGGCCAAATTCATAGGGTGGTCTCAGTTTTGTTGTTATTTTATTTGCGTTGATCTTAAATCAAATGAGTAAGCAAGGCGAATAATCCGCTATGTAAACGTTAAAAAAGGGCGATACTTATAATAAGTATCGCCCTTTTTTAAGCTTTCTTGAAGGTTGCTGTCTATTTCAAGAATTTTCCAGCTAGGCCAGCTAAGCCACTAAGGCCACCAACTGAATCGAGCAAGTTACCACCACTGCTTGATTTATCGACAACTTGAGGGATCATGTCTTTCAGACCGTCTAACAAGCTGCCTGAGTCAGTACCAAGTTGCGATGCAGCTTCTTGGATTTTGTCAGAGCCTAATAGATCTTCAAGCTGAGAGCCTGAAATTTCGGCATTGTCGCCATCACCAAGCCAAGATTGCGCTATGTCGCCCAAGCCTTTTTCTTGTAAGTTACCGACGATTGATCCGAGATCAAGGCCGTTATCACCTGATCCGCCGAGTAGGTTGCCTAGAACTGATTGAACCATGTCAGAGCTACCGCCGCCAAGTTTTGATGCTAAAAGTGATGTTGCTATTTTCATTATATCCATTTTTATTGCCTCTATTTTAGTGTTGATTGATATTTGTTTCGACTGCCCAAATGATGTGTGTGTGTTTATTATGGATGCTAAATCTTAAAAGAAAACGGTTATATTGTAAAACCGTGTAAATTAAGGTCTTTAAGACACGCTTAGAATGCATTAAAAGCGTTGAAACTACTGACGGTGTTTGATATTGTGCGCATCCTGATTTAGACGCGTAGCTCAGTTGGTTAGAGCACCACCTTGACATGGTGGGGGTCATCTAAAAGCCGCTACAAACTTCTTATTGTTGAATCAACTACTTACCTTCTTTTGTAAATCCTGAATCACTTGGTTTGATAGATGAAGGTGGATTATAAGGTGGAAAACCATCGTTGGAAAGTCGACACTGAAGGATTAGTGCTATCTCTTAGCTAGACTTTAATGAGTACAACAGACAGAAAGCTGATTGTCGGACTTGCATTTTCAATCAGGCAGTTAGATACTCAAAGCAGGCGTTCGGCGAAGCAGTTACAAAACTAAATTATGAGAAGTACCTACAAATTTGAAGATAAATCACGCCCGTTTTTGCGGTGTTAAATTTACTTATGCGAACATCATGCGCCAACTGTTTGACCTATAAACTGAGTTATAAACAAAAGCTCAAAATTTCTCCTTCGTGGGGTTATGTCTCGTTCTTGGAATGTCCGAATTGTAAAACGATTATTTGTAGTACGTTCTTAAGCAGATTACTGTTTATTCTTTTCCTTTTACTTGCAACAATTAATTTGGGGTTATATTCAAAATCCCTAGATTTAACGAATGTTCAACTAAGCATTATTGTCGCATCAATTTTTGTTTTAGCTTACTTTATTGTTTGGCCAATTATTGTAAGAACAAAAAAATGGAAGCCATTAGAAGACTACTTACCTACGTTTCGTATAGTTGGATGGTTGGAGAACGGCTTACCTAAGTCTCGTATAGTTGGTTATTTTCTCTTCCTCTTGCTACCAATTTTTTTTATGGTGTGCTGTATTTTTGTCGCAATAAAACTCAATTTATAAAAAGTTTAACAAACCTCATAAAAAGATGCCTTCGGCTCGGGGCGCTAACTTTTGAGTAATTATGGAAAAGAGTGAATGACCGCTGTGGGCAACTTTCTGCCTGATTAGAAAATTCTGAAAGGGCGTTGTATACTCAATGCAGACAGTCGGCACCCTCTACAGATATAAATCATGATGATTAAAACACTAAAATTTGGTCTATTTTATTCATGGTTTATATTGTTAAGCATTTTTCTTTTTT
>JALZWI010000117.1 GCA_023299895.1 Arenicella sp.
ACCACCAGATCTCCGATAGCGACACCACCCAAAATTAATTTACGTCCAGTTACTAACTGATGAACGTCATAGCCATGGCCTATTCTCATTGAATTTCAGCATTTTCCATTTTAATTGCCGCATCCTCTGTCGAAAGTTCACTTTGTTCAGGACTTGATCCGTTTACAGTATCAGTAAATTCATCATCAGTGGCTACATCAATGACCGCTGCACCAACTTTAAAAGGAATTTTTATCACTTCAATAGTCGTATCTACGACCGCCCCCACAACAGTCCCAATACAAGCAGTTGTATTAAGGCATAGCAATACGATAACTGTCATTTTTGCAGCTTTGTACATTATTTTTTTCAACATAACTTTGTTCATTCTAAAAGTTCTGATCAATAATTTTTTCGGTTGGTCTAATAATAAATAATTCTATGCCGAATAACAGTATTATTTATGCTCATCATCATTGCTTTGTGTCATTAACAAACCAGCCATTTCTAAATCATCAATTTGGGTGATTTTGATATTACGAATTTCACCATTAATTAAGCGTGGAGCGTGCCCCATCTGTTCTATTGCGAAGGCCTCGTCAGTTATCTCAGTACCATTTTCAATGGCTACCTCTAATGCTTGTTTAAGCAACCCATAACGAAACATTTGCGGTGTTTGTGCATACCAAACTCGCTTTCGGTCTAGTGTCTTTTCTATTTTATCTTGTGAATCTGAGTCGATAGAAAATTTGACTGTATCATTACTGGGCAAAGCAAGAATCCCACCGACCTGATCGTCGACCAACTGATCAATAAATGATTCGAGCATGTCTTTTGACAAACAAGGTCGTGCAGCATCATGTACGAGCACCCAATCATTTTTTTTGGCTTTTTGAGGCAGCGCTTGAATACCGTTTAACACGCTATTAGCTCGAGTTGCACCTCCCAATGTACAAGAGACTCTAGAGTCATTTCTGCAATCGAGTTTATCCCAAAATTGATCGCCTTCTGCAACACACACAGTTACTTGGATTATACGTTTCTCTTCTAATAAAGTAGCAAGAGTGTTTTCTATTACAGATCGTCCCTGTAATTCAAGATATTGCTTAGGAACCGATTGACGCATCCGTTGACCACTACCAGCAGACGGTACAATTGCCCAGATTTTCGCTTGTTGACTCAAAAACATCACCGTCTCGAAATAGTCGAAATTAATTTACTATACCGTAAATTATGCGGTGGTAAATCAGTATTGTTAATAAAGTTAGCCATATAACTATCAACAAACAAGACAAATTAAACAACCAATCAACTAATTTTATCTTGAGACAGTCTGTACCAAAACTCTAATCACCGCGTAATTTGTCAGCAGGAATTCGTGAATCAGTCACCCAGTCCAAATGCATATCGTCACTTTCAAAAGACTTACCATTTTTATCGACAAAGAAACGCCCAAACGCAACTGAATCTTTGACGATACTGGCAGAACCAATTCGAGTATATTCAAAAATAATACTTTTTGAGATACGCGCACCTTCGCGGATGTGGCAACCATGACCAACCCACGTTGGCCCAACGATCATTGCACCTGCTTCGACTCGAGTTCCACTGCCAATGTATACTGGGCCTTGTATTTCTGACCCTTCCCAATCAATACTGACGTTTAATCCCACCCAAACACCCGGTCTGACTTCAGTGCCTGGCATTGGAATCGTTCTTAATTCACCTTGCATGATCTTTTGACTGGCTTCCCAATAGTCATTGATTTTGCCTATATCAATCCAATTGAAAGGTATATTTACGGCATTAAACTTCAATCCAAGATCAACTATTTTGGGGAACAAATTACCGCCAATATCATATTCTGTTTCTGATGGGATCAAATCCAAAACTTCTGGCTCAAAGATATAAATACCAGTATTTACTTGATTGGATAAGGCTTCAGCAGTCGTAGGTTTTTCTTGAAACGAAGTAATTTGACCGCTCGCATCGCTAACTACCACGCCATAGTCACTGACTTGATCGGGGGCTACTTCAGCAGTACAAATACTGGCAACTGCGCCACTCTTCCAATGTTGACGTACGGCAGCGGTTAAATCTAAGTCGATCAAGGCATCTCCACACACGACTAAAAAGGTATCGTCAAAAAAACTACTGAAATCCTGAATTCGCTTAATACCGCCTGCGGATCCTAATGCGGTCGATTGAATTTCACCATCTTCGATATAACCTTCAAATGAATAGCCGATTTCGACACCTAAACGCGCACCATTGCCAAAATAACTTTCAATTTTTTCTGGCAAGTGACTGACATTTATCATGATCTCGTTAAAGCCATGACGAGCTAGCTCTTCAATCAGATATTCCATTACCGGTTTACCAATAATTGGAATCATCGGTTTTGGCATTTCATTGGTTAATGGACGTACACGGGTCCCTTTACCCGCAGCAAGAATCATTGCTTTCATAGTATGAACTAAATTTTATTGTTTTTAGTAGTGCCTAAGTATAAATGCTTGGCAATATTAATGCGATGTTCCGTTGACTCAAAAAACACTAGATACTGAATCACTCTATACAAACATGCCGCCACCTGCTTCTAAGCCATCAGCAATGACACTTTATTGCTAAAGCTTTACGAAGCAGTTTTGTCGAAATGTCTAGCGGTTCGTGTTTTCGATGCCACTGATCTGACAAAGCTATCAATTCGCTTCATTGGAATATTATCAGATGCATTTGACCCATACCAAAGATCAACAATTATACCTTGGTCATCAATTAAAAAATCAGCGGGCATGATCTTAGCGTTTGGGTTTCTTGTCGGCCTCGCACCTTTTTTAATACCACTTACTATCGTAGGCATTTTGAATGCAAGCGCTTTAAAAAAGCCAGCCAAGGAATGCTCTACACCATATAAACCATAAATTTCTAGTTTAGGATCGGCAATCGCGGTAAGTCGCTTGGGCTGGTTTTTCGAAAAATTTCTGATTTGCTTCTCGGTCGAACTAAATACAGCAATTATTTCGACACCCATTTTTTTCCATTGTTTACGGCGTGCACGTAGTTCAAAGACACGCTTCAAGCAAAACGGACAAGATGCATCCCGGAAAAATGACAGCAAAACAGCTCGACCCTCATAGTTACTTAATTGAATCGAATTTCCGTAGATATCTTTCGATTCAAAATCTATAATTTTTCTTGGTGCGGCTAATTTCATCTCGCGTCTTTTATATACTATACCTTAAGTATAAACCACTCTTAGTTATAAGTTGACATTGACGAGGCCTAATCATCGATTCTTAGTCTGCACTGAAAATGTCAATTTTAGTAAATTAAAGTGCGCAGCACCAAGATAAAACCACCGCTTTAGACTAAAAAATAACGCGATTAAATAGATTTACTAAAACTTAAGGCACCCTCAACTACCTTGACTAATATGGTATCGCCCGCCACAAATTCTGCTGACAATAGCATTTGGGCTAACGGGTTCTCTATCAATGTTTGGATGCTTCGTTTGAGTGGGCGAGCACCATAGACCGGGTCAAAACCTGCTTCAGCAACAAGGTCGAGAGCCTCAACTTGCACGTTTAACTGCATATCTTGCTCAGCGAGTCTCTTACGTAAGGTATTGATTTGAATGTCGGCAATGTTACGCACCTGTTCTTTTAGTAATGCATGGAACACAACGATGTCATCAACTCGATTAATGAACTCAGGTCTAAAGTGCGCGGTGACACTCTCCATTACTTCGGCTTTCATTGATTCATAATTACCTTCATGCTCGTGCACTCTTTGTGACCCTAAGTTAGAGGTCATAATAATGACGCAATTTTTAAAATCCACAGTCCGGCCTTGACCATCGGTAAGGCGACCATCATCCAGCACCTGTAATAGAATATTAAAAACATCAGGATGTGCTTTTTCCACTTCATCAAGCAGAATTACCGAATAAGGTTTGCGACGAACGGCTTCGGTCAAATAGCCACCTTCTTCATAGCCAACATAGCCCGGTGGTGCGCCAATAAGCCGCGCAACTGAATGCTTTTCCATAAACTCAGACATATCGATACGCACCATCGCGTCTTGCGTATCAAACAGAAAACCAGCTAAGGCTTTGGTTAATTCAGTTTTACCTACACCTGTCGGCCCCAGAAATAAAAATGAACCCGATGGTCGGTTGGGGTCAGACAGTCCAGAACGTGAACGACGAATCGCATCAGCAACCGCCTTAATCGCTTCATTTTGACCAATCACCCGTTGATGCAAGTGCTCTTCCATGGCCAATAGTTTTTCGCGTTCGCCTAACAACATTTTTGAAACAGGGATCCCGGTCCACGCTGCCACCACCTCGGCGATTTCTTCTTCGGTCACATTGCTGCGCAATAACTGATTTTGACTGCCATCTTTTTCGTTACTCTGTGCTTGCTCTAACTGACGCTCCAACTCTGGAACCAACGCATATTGGAGTTCAGACATTTTAGCTAAATCACCAGCGCGACGCGCAACTTCCATTTCCATACGCGCTTTATCAAGTTCTTCTTTAACGTGTTGTGCACCATGCACAGCTGATTTTTCAGCCAACCAAATCTCATCAAGTTCAGCGTACTCACGCTCTAATTCATCAAGTTCTTGCTGTAAGTTTTCAAGACGTTTTTTAGAAGCATCGTCGCTTTCTTTTTTGAGTGCTTCTCGTTCAATTTTACGACGAATAATTTGTCGATCCAGTTTATCCATCGACTCAGGTTTAGAGTCGATTTCCATACGAATACGACTGGCCGCCTCGTCAATTAAATCAATTGCTTTATCGGGCAAGTTTCGATCAGTGATATAACGATGCGATAAGGTTGCAGCAGCAACAATCGCAGGGTCGGTGATATCAACCCCATGGTGTACTTCATATTTTTCTTTTAGTCCTCGTAAAATCGCGACCGTGTCATCGACAGACGGCTCGTCGACCACAATTTTTTGAAAGCGGCGCTCTAGAGCCGCATCTTTTTCAATAAACTGTCGGTATTCATCTAAAGTGGTCGCACCAACACAATGAAGTTCACCACGCGCTAGAGCGGGTTTCAACATATTGCCGGCATCCATTGCACCTTCAGCTTTGCCCGCGCCTACCATCGTGTGTAACTCATCAACAAATAAGATGATTTGACCTTCTTGTTTGGATAGGTCTTTTAACACAGCCTTCAGACGCTCTTCAAATTCACCGCGAAATTTAGCCCCGGCAATCAAGGCACCTAAATCGAGCGACAATAGGCGTTTATTTTTAATGCCTTCAGGTACTTCGCCATTGATGATCCGTTGCGCTAGCCCTTCAACTATAGCCGTTTTACCAACACCTGGTTCACCGATCAACACTGGGTTATTTTTTGTGCGTCGTTGCAGTACTTGCACGGTACGCCGAATTTCATCGTCACGGCCAATTACAGGATCAAGCTTGCCTTGTTCAGCACGTTCAGTCAGATCAATCGTGTATTTTTCTAGTGCTTGCAGTGTATCTTCAGAGTTTGCATCATCAACATTGGCACCGCCGCGCACATCATCAATGGCTTTTTGTAAAGCTAGCTTAGTAACGCCCGCTTCTTTTAATAGCTTACTGGCTGAGTCTTTGCCTTCAATTAAGGCCAATAAGAATAAGTCACTGGAAATAAATGCGTCGCCTCGGGTTTGCGATAATTTATCCGCCACATTCAACAAGCGACTGGTTACTTGAGATAAATGCACCTCGCCTGCTTGACCTTGCACTTGTGCGATACTGGCTAAGGTTTTCTCAACGCCCTGTTGTATCACGCTATCTTGTGCGCCTACTCTTGCCAGCAAAGGTCGAGCACTACCTCCATCTTGTTGCAGCATTGCCGCTAAAACATGCACAGGCTCAATAAATTGATGGTCTTTACCCACGGCCATGCTTTGTGCATCAGCTAAAGCCAGCTGAAACTTTGATGTTAATTTGTCCATTCTCATGATGGCACCTCTTTACAATCGGATAATATAGTTTACTAATCTGTTTTATATTTAGGGTTGATCTCGATCAAAAACAAGTCACCATGTTCAGTCGTTTAATGTTATCTGTTATTCTTGGATAAATTTTCAAACACAGATGTACAACCATGACCGCAATATTACCCAACAAGAAAGTCATTAAGCGTTTAGTTAAATATTGTCTGAAAGAAGACATTCGTGATGGCGACATCACAGCACGTCTAACTCCCAAAGAAAGTCAGATTGATGGCAAAATAATTTCTCGCGAGGAAGGCATTATTTGCGGTACCGCGTGGGTTGATGAAGTGTTTCGGCAAATCGCGAAACGCCATGACACTAAGATCGATATTGACTGGTCAGTATCTGACGGCGACAAAGTAGAACCCAATCAAACTCTCTGTCGCTTTGAAGGTTTTGCCCATCCCATATTATCTGGCGAACGTAGTGCCTTGAACATCATGCAAACTTTATCAGGTACAGCAACGCTCACGCGACAATACGCGGATGCGATTGCACATACTAAAACTCGCTTACTCGATACTCGTAAAACTCTACCTGCAATGCGTGAAGCACAAAAATATGCTGTATTATGTGGTGGTGGATTGAATCATCGTATGGGTTTATACGACGGCATTATTATCAAAGAGAACCATTTACGCAGCGGTAAAAGTTTAGAGCAAATTGTGACTGATGCCATCTTATCAGTACCACAAGGCACTTTGGTTGAACTGGAAGTCGAGACACTCGAAGAACTCGGGCGCGGTTTAGAGGCAGGCGCAAAACGCATCATGTTGGACGATTTTAGTTTAGAGGATATGCGAACGGCCGTTAAACTGACAGGTGAGCAAGCTGACTTAGAAGCGTCTGGTAACGTCAATATAGATACCATCGCAACTATTGCCGAAACCGGTGTTGATTTTATTTCATCAGGCGCAATCACCAAGCATGTTAAAGCTTTGGATTTATCAATGTTATTTGATTATCGTTAATCAACGTTTCCTCATATGACAAATCCCATATTAGTCCTAGGCTCATCATCGCCTTTTCGCAAACAACTTTTAGAAAAACTAATGGTGCCGTTCGAAACGGTCAACCCTGATGTTGACGAATCACCTTTAGCGGGTGAATCACCCATTGAATTGGTCGAGCGCTTGGCGATTGAAAAAGCGAAGGCAGTTGCAGTTAATTACCCTAACTCACTGGTTATTGGATCTGACCAAGTAGCGCTGCATGGCGATGAAGTTGTCGGCAAACCGCATACCCATGATCGCGCCGTCGAGCAATTGCGAACCGCGTCTGGCAAAGAAATAAAACTCTATACAGGTCTTGCATTAATTAACTCAACATCAGGCTCCATACAATCTGAAGTTATTCCCTTTACGGTTCATTTCAAAACCTTGAGTGCAGAAGTCATCGAATCATACTTAAGAAAAGAACAACCTTACAATTGCGCGGGTAGTGTTAAATCTGAAGGGCTAGGTATCGCTTTGTTTGAGCGATTTGAAGGTGATGACCCAAATGCCTTAATTGGCTTGCCATTAATTCGCTTAGTGGCCATGTTAGAAAATGAAGGTTACCCGATCTTTGCTAGCTAAAAATGCTCAACCAAATTACCCCCCACCGTTCTTACCTATAATGAAACACCGAATATCGCTCGAACCTTATCGGCTTTAACATGGGCAAAAAAAGTATTAATTGTTGATAGCCGCAGCACAACGAAAGCCTTAAAGATCATCGCAAATTTCAACGACACATGTATTATTTATCGTAATTTCGATAATTTTGCACTAAAGCAAAATATCAATACGAAGTAGATGCTTTCGATGGATGTTGATATGTATTAACATCAAATTTTATCGACGAATTGGATCAACTAACAGCGGCTTGTGATATCAAAGACTATCAAGTGTCGTCCTTTCATATTTAATCGGCGGTAAACCTTACTCGGCTCTCTCTATCCGCCGCGTACAGCCTTATACCGCAAAGACAGTGCACAGTACCAACAAGATAGTCACGCCCATAGAGTTGTTATTGATGGAAATACCCGACCAACTCGTTCATAAAATTCAACACGATGACCGTAGGCCTGTCAAACGATCACTTAAATCACAATGGGACTACGCGCAACAAGAAGCAAAAAAATTAGCAGAAACTGAATGGGAGAGCTTGCAAGCTGCTCGTGTCAAAATGACAATAAGATAACAAACGACTCTCAAACCAAATTATTACTTAAGCACAGGTATAATTATTCTCACTTTAAAATCTGCAATAAACCCTGAGCATGTTCAGCAGCTGTTCGCCCCAGACTAGTTAAATACCCGCCATCGACTTGCGAAGTTAAACCTTTATCAAATAACCTTTGAGCTGCAGTAACTTTATTGTCGCCCGCAGATGAGTGAACTTTGATTCCTTCTAGGTCAGTGTCTAAGTTGAACAAAACTAGTACATTTAGTTCTTCTACAATGTCAGATGAATATGCCATAAACTCCTCGTTGAGTGATGTTATTTTATTATTCTTAGATTAATTGAGTTGATATTGACCGCCGAAAACCTTAGCAATACCGGTGCCAATTGAGACACCTAGTTGGCGGCTGAATTGATCAATCCAATCTGGCTGGTAAGTGTAATTCACCATTTCTTCTAGACCGAACTCTTCTCGAGAGACAGAAGCGGCATTACCAAAACCATCGATCAAACCTAAACGCTGCGCCTCCTCACCTGACCAAAAAAGGCCAGAAAACAAATCAGGATTATCGGCAAGTTTATCACCACGCCCTGCTTTGACTACTTCGATAAAGTGCTGATGAACTTGCGCGAGCATTATTTCAGCATGTGCTTTTTGATCTGCTTGCACAGGCAAAAATGGATCTAGTATTGATTTATTCTCTCCTGCTGTTAGTGAACGGCGCTCGATTCCGTATTTTTCCATGGCTTCGACAAAACCAAAGCCATCCATGCGCACGCCAATCGAACCAACAATACTAGAGCGATTAGCAAAGATTTTATCCGCTGAAGCTGCTACAAAGTATCCACCTGAAGCGGCAACATCGGACATGACCACATGGATTGGTTTATCAGGATACATTTCTTTTAAGCGAATAATCTCAGTATTAATATCCGCTGATTGAACAGGTGAACCACCAGGACTGTTGATCTCAAAGATCACACCTGCTGAGTTCGTAGCCTCAAATGCCTTGCGTAAACTTCGATTAACCTGATTGGCTGACACTTCATCGGTACCAATAACACCGTGTAACTGCACTAGCGCGGTATGAGGCTTACCATACGCTGCTGGTTCACCACCACTGCCCATGGTCAGAATCAATATACTCAAAAGATATAAACCGAACAAACAAAACAGTGCAATCTTCCAACGACGTTTGATTTTCTTATCATGCATATAGTCAATTGCGAGTTCTTGCAAAATAGCATTGGTATTCGCAGCCGAGCCTATCGCCCCTTTGTCACTGCCTGGCAAACCTTGTGCCGTTATCTTATTTCGGTTAAACATTTTTTTTCACCACTTCATATTCTGAATTATTCAAGTATAACTGACCCTGCTCTTCTGTCACTTCCAATGCTTCTAAGCCAACACCAAAACAAGGGCCGCCTAAACAAGCGCCAGTATCTGGCGCGTATTCTGCGCCGTGGGTTGAACACACTAAGGTTTGACCATCATCGGAAAAAAAATTGCCTGGCATGTAATCCAGCGGTATTGCGATATGACCACAACGATTCAAATAGGCGAACAATTGATAATCATAGCGTATCGCAAAAGCAGGAATCACTTCGTCTTCACCTTTTTTTTGCACGTCAAAGCGCAAACCTTTGCCGCCTTCTTCTAGACCTTCTAATGAACCTATAAATGTAGGCATTTTTTTTGTTGCTTGTGTCAAAATTTTTCTCGTAATACGTTTAAGTATAGGCCTTTTCAAGTCGGCCATCTAACAACCAATCAACTACTGCATCGAACGAACCTAATACTTCTATCGGGTTCGATTTGAGTAAGTCTTGTTCTGCATGAACACCATAGCTTACAGCTAAACCATGCATACCAGCATTCGCTGCCATGTCCATATCATAGGTTGTATCACCAATCATTATACTTTTCTTAGGGTCAATTGCAGTGTAATCAAGTAACTCAAGTAACATTTGCGGGTGTGGTTTAGAGCGTGTTTCGTCACCACATCGAGTTGCGACAAAGTGATGCTTAATGTCAATTTCATTAAAAACACGGTCCATGCCTGTACGCGATTTACCTGTAGCAACAGCCAGTAAAGCACCACCATCATTCAATATTTGCAGACCCTGTTCGACACCACTGAATAACTTCTGCTCAGTCACGTCACCCATAACAAAATGATATTTATACACTTCGACTAACTTAGTTATCTGACCGTTATTAAGTTTAGGAAATAAAATAGTCATTGCCTGAACCAGACCCAATCCGATGATATTTTTTGCTTTTACATCGCTAGGTTCTTCTATCCCCAAGTCACGCGCTGCCGCTTTAATACAATTTGCAATCTTTTGAGCTGAATCCATCACAGTTCCATCCCAATCAAATATAACCAGTTGATACATCGTTAGCTAAGAATGTTAATTTTCTAGTTTGAGTGATTTAATAACGGCCACTAAATCATCCGGCATCGGCGCGCTTATCTTAATTTTTTGCTGCGAAACAGGATGAATAAAACTTAATTGCGCCGCATGTAAAAAAAGTCTCGACAAGCTGTGATGTTGTTTGAGGAGCTTATTAAAGTCCTTGTCACCATAACGTTCATCTCCTGCGACAGGGTGCCCTTCGGATAAAGCATGCACTCGAACTTGATGAGTACGGCCGGTTAGCAGCTTGACTTCAACTAGGGAAGCCAGTTGACCAACTGACTTAGGTGTCATTATTGAACTGGCATAACTGCCATTCTCATCGATAACAACGTGACGTTCGCCATGCCTTTTAGCATTCGTGTTAAGCCCTTTAGTTACACGACGCTCACCATACTGCCAACGACCTTTTAACAAGGTTAAATAGCGTTTGTCTAAACGATTATTTTTCAGCGAGTTATTTTTAAAATCTTCATTGATCGCTTTCAGAGCACTGGATTTTTTAGCCAACACTAGGCAGCCTGATGTTTGTCGATCAAGCCGATGCGCCAGCTCTATATACTTAAGGTCCGTTCTGATTGCTCGTAGCGCTTCAATGATGCCAACCTTTATCCCACTCCCTGCATGCACCGCCATACCTGAGGGTTTGTTTAATATGAGCAAGGCGTCATCCTCAAATAAAACTGCATGTGATAAAAAACTATAACGCTTCATTTGCACATCTGGCGCAACTCGCTCGTTTTGGCGAATCGGTGGAATCCGCACCAAATCACCCTCTACTAATCTCGTAGTTTGTTTGACTCGTCCCTTATTGATCCGCACTTCGCCCTTGCGAATAATGCGATAGATCATTGTTTTGGGCACACCTTTTAGGCGAGTAATCAAAAAATTATCGAGCCGCTGCCCTGCATGTTCCGCATCAACTTCGACAAACGATGCTTTATTTTTTGTATTGGTAGTTTGTTTTGACACGAAGCCTAGTGAGGTCCAATGTTAAATAAGTCTGATTTGTTGAGCTATCTATTAACTATATTCAAATGAAATAGGCTGATAAACAAGCCTTGGCTCAAACAAAATGAATGCTGATTATAGGCGAGTTTAAGAATTTCACCCAACTCTATGATACTAAAACTGATTGATACCTCTGAATTCTGTGATTTGTTTGTGGTTTTGCTTTGAATTTACTGCTGTAAAAGAGTTTACAGCCTTGCGAGCATACTGATATGATCCGCTGTACTCGAATTCAATTAATATAGAATTTAACGAGTATGTACAGTTTTCTGTGTGTTTATTTTGTCGTTTACTTAATATACAAATAAACCACTTAGATTTTGCAAACATAATGTTGATTTAGACTAACTCAGCTTTTTTATTACATAAATAAAAGGCCGGCGAATTAACCGGACAACAAACGGTCCATTTATGGTTTGCGCACAGGGTAATGTGTCTCCGCCCTGGTATTGTTGGAGCACAAATTCAGATACGACTCTGCTGATTAACTTACATGACTGCCTAAGCAGCTGTTAAAAAGCAAAGATAGATAGAAGCACTTAAAGATCAATGATCACTTGTTTCATTATCAACCAGCATGAAAATAATTTCGACTGGTATCAGAGTCAACCCTGAATAATAAAGAGTAAGTTGCGAGTAGTGACATAATCTGTTGACAAGGTTGAGCCGCTGCCGACAATGAAGAAATTAGTAAAAGTTTTTTGTATGTTAAATTAGTTCCAAACAACTAATAATAAAAGCTACAAGATACTAAAAGTAAAGATTTTAGTCTGCTAAACAGACATGGTTTATAGATTGCTATAACCTCATTTTATTTGAAAGTCGACGCACACCTACAAGGTGTCGTTGATGTTGATTTTTGATCTTAATAAGAAAAATCAATACCCGCTGTTGTGAAGCTCATTGCAGATAAATGAGTTAGGGATTACACCAAGTCACAACACACCAAAATCTTAACTTTTAATACTCTATTCTTCGAAATCGGCAAGGACCAACATTGTCCAGCAATGTTTATGCTGGTGACCTACGAGGAATTAAAATGAAAAGAATGTTATTTAATGCAACGCACTCAGAAGAGCTACGCGTTGCAATCGTTGACGGACAAAAATTAGTTGACCTAGATATTGAATCAGCAACCAATATGCTGAAAAAAGGTAATATCTATAAAGGTAAAATTACCCGTGTTGAACCAAGCTTAGAAGCCGCATTTGTTGAATACGGCTCTGGACGACAAGGCTTTCTGCCGATGAAAGAAGTCTCACGCAGTTACTTTCAAAACTACAAATCTGAAGTGCCTATCTCGCAAGTCAAAATTGCTGACGTACTGAAAACGGGTCAAGAGCTATTGATCCAAGTTGAGAAAG
>JALZWI010000118.1 GCA_023299895.1 Arenicella sp.
GCGATACCGACACCGTAAAGACCGGCAAACTCACTAGAGAAAAAGATAATCGCGCATAAGGTTAATACAGGAATGACCACTGACTCCATACCAATGGCAAGACCAGCAATCATCACGGTCGCCGCACCAGTGTCGCCTGCCGCTGCAATTGTGCGAATCGGTTTTCCTGCAGTGTAATACTCAGTGACTAAACCAATGATAATACCGCCAATCGAACCAATCACTACGGATAACCAAACACCGTTAGAGATGCCAAAAGCTTTGACTAAAAAGTAAGACACCACAATAAATAAAACAGAGGTGCCCATGGTGCCAGTACGAAGTGCTTTTTCTGGTGCCTGTCCGCTCAATAGAGTAATCAAAATAATACCTGCTATTGAACACAATAGACCAACCGAAGATAAGGCTAACGGTAAGGCCATAAGTGATTGTTGATTACCACCAAGTTGTGTCAACATTGCTATGCTAAGCGTTGAGGCAATCGCGATGGTGGCGATCATTGAACCGACATACGATTCAAAAATATCAGAACCCATACCCGCAACGTCACCAACATTATCTCCGACGTTATCAGCAATAACGGCTGGGTTACGTGGGTCATCTTCTGGTATGCCCGCTTCAACTTTGCCGACTAGATCGGCGCCTACGTCAGCACTTTTTGTAAAAATCCCACCACCAACGCGGGAGAATAATGCAACAACCGAGCCGCCCATACCAAAGCCGTGAATGGTATGAACTGTCTGTGGGTCACCACCATAAACATAGTACAAAGTGCCTAAGCCTAGTAGCCCCATAGATGCGACGGTTAAACCCATTACCGAACCACCGTAAAAGGCGACTTTCAAGGCAGCTGCAGCGCCTTGTTCATGAGCGGCCGTTGTTGTCCTAGTATTAGCCTTAGTCGCGGTGAACATACCAACATAGCCTGCGAATGCAGAACAGAATGCACCCAACAAAAAGGCTATCATAGTATTGATACCTAGGTCAGATATTGCGATTAGAATTGCCAGAATGGCTAAAAAGCCAGCCATAATAGTGTATTCGCGACGCATAAACGCCATTGCACCAATATGGATTTGAGCGCCGATGCTGGCAACTTTTGCGTTGCTGACTTTTAATTTAGCGATTGCCGAATAAACGAAAAACGCGAAAATGAGACCTAAAACCCCAAGTAAAATAGGAACTGATTGTAATAACATGTAAAGCCCTCCAATGGATTATTAATCACAGAGTCGAGTTCAACATGTCACCCAATTCGCATCATAATGGTTACGAATTAGCGCAATAAAATTTTACGTTATAAAAAACTTACAAATATAGTGTGATGTTGGCTCAATCTGATAAAAGTTAAAGAAACAAAATTATAGTTTTTAGTATTAATGCAGCTGTATCTAGCTACTGAATCAGTATAATACAGCAAAATTTTTATGACCATTCTTTCGGAGCAATACACATGTCACTAAATTTGGTAGGCCCAGGTAAATCATTACCAGACGATATCAATGTAATCATTGAAATTCCCCGCTACGGCGATCCAATTAAGTATGAAGTAGATAAAGAGACGGGCGCGATGTTTGTTGACCGCTTTATGTCAACCGCTATGCATTACCCTTGTAACTATGGTTATGTTCCGCAGACACTTTCAGATGATGGTGACCCTGTTGATGTTCTGGTACTTGCCCCTTTTCCTTTGGTCACTGGTTCAGTAGTACGTTGTCGTCCGATTGGCGTGTTAGAAATGGAAGACGAAGCAGGTATGGATGCAAAAATTTTAGCAGTGCCAGTTGAAAAGCTAACCAAGTTCTATAACAACGTGACGACTTTCAGAGATGTTCAACAAGAAATGCTAGATAAAATTTCACATTTCTTTGAACACTACAAAGACCTTGAGCAAGGTAAGTGGGTGAAAGTAAAAGGTTGGGCAGGTAAAGAAGAAGCCCGTAAAGAGATTATTGATTCAGCCGCACGTTACAGCGAGAGTTAATAATTATTCAAATACTATAAAAAAGCGCTCATTGAGCGCTTTTTTATTTTGGGGCTTTCTTAGCACGTGGATGAGCATCGTCATAAACTTGCGCTAAATGCTGAAAATCTAAATGAGTGTAGATTTGAGTGGTACTAATATTGGAGTGACCAAGCAGTTCTTGTACCGATCTTAATTCGCCACTAGATTCTAATAGATGGCTGGCAAAAGAATGACGCAGCATGTGTGGGCTAACAGAAATTTCGATGCCTTGTTTTATTGCCCAATATTTGACGCGCTGCTGTATAGTGCGTGGATTGATGCGATTGCCATGTTGGCTTACAAACACTGCCTGATAGTCTTTAAGTGGAAAACTATTTCTGACTAAAATCCAATCTTGTAGCGCTTTAAGGGCATGACGACCAATCGGTAGATCTCTGGTTTTGTTGCCTTTACCTGTTACACGAATTAGTTGTCCATCTAAAGACAAATCATTTAAATCGAGGCGACATAACTCAGCTAATCTCAGACCAGAAGAATAAAATAATTCTAGAACAGCTTTATCTCGATAACTGATCGGATTGTCTATATCAATCTCAACCAAGTTGGTGATCTGGTCGACACTCAGAGTTTTTGGTAAGCGTTTTTCTGCTTTAGGTGCTTTAACGTCGTCGAAAGGATTACTTTTAACAAGTCTGTGTTGGACTAGAAAATTACACAAGCTGCGCCCAGAAGATAAGATCCGTTGAATGCTTTTGGGGTTCATGCCATTGGCATTTAAATGTGCAGAAAACTGTCTAATGAGATGAGTGTTTATACCTTGCCATAGCATCACACCTTTATCATCACAAAAACTAAGAAATTTGACTATGTCGCGTTGATAGGCACTTAAGGTATGAGGAGAAAGCCGCCGTTCAATTTCCAGACCATTAAGGTACCGTTCGATATCATCATTAACGCTGTAAGAGGTCATTTTATCCAGTTGGTTGTAATCGAGATAAACAAATGCCAGTCATAATGCCAAGCCGATCTAAATGCGTTGTGCCGAGTTCATTGGTGTACCTTTTAGGGTTTTTTGAGCCAAGCCCAAGAATACCAATTGTGCTGTTATCATCACTGGCGCGCATTGGAATAAGCGCTGCCGATTTAACCTCATTGGAAAAAAACAAAGCAGTAATATTGCTCGGCCAGCGATCATCGCAAACTGATTGATCATTGACTAAGCGTCGTAATGTGTCCTGGTAAACAGCGTCTTCTGCGGGGCGAAGCTCGGTTGATTGTTTGGTCTTGAAAGAAACTTCATCGATCTCAAAGGTTTTTCTAAGCAATAAAGGAAATTCGCTGGCGAATTCAGATAAGTTATTAAAGCCGATTAGTTGATAGATAACTTTGCTAAAACTGTCACTGATTAATTCGTTTTCACGAACGACTTCAATAAATTCTGATTGCTTGGATTGAAACTTGCCAAGACGCGCTTTGAGCTGCTCAATTTGTTTTTCAATCAATGATACTGAGCCACGATTATCAGACAGGGTAACCAGTTCTAATAATTCTGGATGGCGTTGAAAAATATCTGGATTGGTCTTTAAAAAATCGATTAAATCGGATGTTTCAAATGATTCTTTTTGTTCAGCTAAGCTCATTATTATTCCCGTACTAAATTGTCGACTGTTTATGACAGTTCGTATTACATTTTGAGATTCTTACTAATAGATTACAACTCAATAATACCATCAAAAACACTCACCGCAGGCCCTGTCATCATGATTGGCTGACCTTCACCTGCCCAGCTAATTTGTAAATCACCACCAGTTAAGTGAGCAGTAACGGAATTGTCTAAATCACCATTGAGAATACCAGTAACCGCAGCAGCACAGGCGCCACTGCCACAAGCAATGGTTTCTCCGGCACCGCGCTCATAAACACGTAAAGAAAATTCTTGGCGATTAATTATTTGCATAAAACCGATATTTGCTCGCTCAGGAAATGCTTCATGAGATTCAAGTAATGGACCAAGC
The DNA here is from genome assembly GCA_023299895.1 of Arenicella sp. The sequence goes on from JALZWI010000118.1 coordinate 3,982, forward strand.
AATTTAACATTATCAGTTTGAATATCAGCTACCTGAATAACAACATGTGGGTTACCGACAGATAATGCAGAAAATTCGACACTTTGATTATTGATTGTGAGCAGATACGTGTCTTGTCGTTGCGCAAAATTGAGAGGTATTTGCGCAGGTAAAAAATTCGGCACCGGCATTTTAACTGTAACCAGCTTACTATCAGTATTTAGATTCAATACCATATCACCAGCAGTTGTCTCAACCGTAATTGGGTTTTTTTTGCTTAAGCCATGTTCACGAACAAAAAGCGCAAAACATCGTGAACCATTACCACATTGACCAACTTCACTGCCATCAGCATTTAAAATGCGATATTTAAAATCAATATCGTCACGATCAGATTGTTCAATAATTAAAATTTGATCACAGCCGACACCAAAATGCCGATCCGCAATGTTTGCAGCTTGTTCAGCGGACAAAGGTATTCGCCCTTGGGTAAAATCAAATACCACAAAGTCGTTACCTAAGCCGTGCATTTTGGTGAAAGGCAGTTTCATAATGCGTATTTAACCATATAATTGACTCAAACTGATGCAATTAAGGCGTCAGTTTCAACATTGTTATATTTATTAAGCCACTTATAAAACATATTACTAATCGCAATCTATGGAAATTAAAATTAATTGGTCAAAAATAGATACTGTCTTGTTGGATATGGATGGCACTTTATTAGATCTGCACTATGATAATTATTTTTGGCGACAGTATTTACCAAAAATCTATGCGGATAAAAATCAATTATCTTTGCAAGAGACGATGTTAATACTTGAACCTCTGTTTAAAGACCATGCTGGTACTTTAAATTGGTATTGTGTTAATTTCTGGTCCGAACAACTTGAGCTCGATATCATGCAGCATAAGCATGAGGTGGTAAATAAAATTAGATATCGACCAGATGCGAAATTGTTTTTGAAAGTGTGTCGTACTAATGTGACTGACTTACGCTTGATTACCAACGCGCATCGCGATGTGTTAAACCTAAAGATCCAACATACTCAGTTAGATCAATACTTTGACACCATGCTGTGTTCACATGAGCTTGATGCACCCAAAGAAGACCAACGTTTTTGGCAGAACTTACAGGCTAGGCAAGGCTTTGATCCGAGGCGATCATTGTTTATAGATGACAGTGAAGCGGTGCTTGACGCGGCTGCTGATTATGGCATTGCTAATGTATTAAGCATTGAAAGTCCAGACTCAGAAAACATCAGAACAACGCTGAGTAAATATCAAATGATTGATTCCTTTCGTTACTTAAGCGGTGCTGGAAGGTAGTCTGCAATTTTAGTTCTTTTAGCGCCCTGATAGTCATCAGCCACATTGCCGCTATTAGTATTTGATCCGGTTATTGGATGGCGTTATTAGTGCTTTCCATTCACCGGATATTGATAAATTCACATCGCTCAAAGCAGTGTTAGGTTCGCATAAGCAAGCACAAGCCATTTGCTGCCTGCTTCAGGAAAATTAATTTGCACTCGAGCGTATTCGCCTTGTCCTTCAATATTTACGACCACACCGTCGCCAAATTTAGGGTGTGAGACGTTAGTGCCTACACAAACACCACTTTCATGAGTGCTTTGATCATCAATCCAACTTGAGTGTTCACGTTTTGGGGCGCTGTAAGTGGTTTTTGCTTTGGCACGAATCTCTGATAGCAATTCATCTGGAATTTCGCCTAAGAAGCGTGATGGGCTGGTGTATTTCTCTGCGCCGTATAAACGTCTTAGCTCTGCATGACTTAGCCATAATTGTTGCATTGCACGTGTCATCCCGACATAGCATAAACGACGTTCTTCTTCGAGTCTGCCTGCGCCTTCGTCTAATGAACGTTGATGAGGAAACAAGCCTTCTTCCATTCCAGTTAAGAATACCAAAGGAAACTCTAAACCCTTAGCAGAGTGTAGGCTCATCAACTGTACGCAGTCCTCCCACTCTTCAGCTTGACCTTCACCTGCTTCGAGTGCGGCATGCGCCAAGAAAGATGAGATAGGAGGAAGGTCATCTTCGGTTTCATCAACCTCATAACCGCGAGCAGCAGTAATTAGTTCTTGCAAGTTCTCCACTCGTGCCTGACCTTTTTCACCTTTCTCTTTTTGAAAGTGCTCAATCAATTTACTTAAATCGAGCATTATTTCGATTTGTTGAAATAAATCTAGATTAGTAATCTGACTGCTAATTTCTTGTATTAAATTAACGAATACCCCAAGTGCCGATTGTGCACGGCTACTTAATTGTGATGTATTCATCAGTTGATTAGTCGCATCCCACATTGAGATTTGATGGGCGCGAGCGTACTCACGTACGACATCAATTGTTTTATTACCGATCCCACGTGTGGGGGTATTAACAATCCGCTCAAAAGAAGGGTCATCATCACGGCGAATGCAGAGGCGTAAATAGGCTAAGGCGTGTTTGATTTCAGCACGTTCGAAAAAGCGTAAGCCGCCATAGACACGATACGGCATGCCGACATTTATTAGGACTTCTTCAAAAACTCGTGATTGCGCATTCGAGCGATATAAGATCGCCACTTCACTACGTTTACCGCCATCATTTACCCAGTTACGAATTTGATCGACAATAAACCGTGCCTCATCTTGTTCGTTATAAGCGGTATAAAGCTTAACCAGCTCGCCTTCTTCGCCAGCTGTCCACAAATTCTTACCGAGTCGCGAGCCATTGTTTTTAATCACCGCATTAGCAGCGTCTAAGATATTGGTTGTTGAACGGTAGTTTTGTTCAAGACGAATAGTTTTGGCATTACTAAAATCGCGCTCAAATTGCAAAATATTTTCAACTTTGGCGCCGCGCCATCCGTAAATAGATTGGTCATCGTCACCAACTGCAAATAAGTTGTTGGATTTTTTTACTAGGAGCTTTAACCAGGCGTATTGTATTGAATTGGTGTCCTGAAACTCGTCAACCAAGACATGCTCAAAGCGTGTTTGATATCGCTCGCGCAACACTTCATTATTTTGTAATAGCTCAAACGCTCGTAACAATAGTTCTGAAAAATCAACCAAACCAAAACGCTGGCATAGTGATTCATAATGACTGTAAATAGCCAACATTGTTTGTTGCTGTGCGTCATTGTTTTGCACTATCTGTGATGGACGGCGACCTTCTTCTTTATGTCCGCTGATGAACCATTGGATTTGCCGTGGCGGCCAGTAGGCTTCGTCAAGTGCAAGCTCTTTAAGGCAGCGTTTGACCATTCTCAATTGATCGTCACTATCAAGTATTTGAAAGTCTTGTGGCAAACCTGCTTCTTGATAGTGCTGCCGTAATAAGCGATGCGCTAGACTATGGAACGTACCTATCCACATGCCGGACATAGGGATGCCCAGTATGGCTTCAATACGAATACGCATTTCTTTGCTGGCTTTATTGGTAAAGGTTACCCCTAAAATTGCGAGTGGTGAGACGTTATGTGCTTCCACTAAATAGGCAATACGTGAGGTCAGGACTCGTGTTTTACCGCTACCTGCGCCAGCCAAAACTAACATTGGCTGAGGTGGTGCTGCAACGGCCTCACGTTGAGCATCGTTCAGCTCATTAAAAATATGAGAAATATCCACAGTGTTTAACTACTCAACGGTAACCGATTTTGCGAGATTTCTTGGCTTGTCGATATCGGTACCTTTAAGTAATGCGACATGATAAGAAAGTAGCTGCAAAGGAATCACATAAATAATGGGCGAAATAGTATTATTGACGGGAGCGACATTGAGTACCAGCGTGTTGTCATCTGATTTAATCCCAGAGTTAACATCGGCAAAGACATACAGTTTACCGCCCCGCGCACTTACTTCTTGTAAGTTTGATTTGAGTTTTTCTAGTAATTCATCGTTTGGAGCAACCGCGACAACAGGCATATTCTCATCAATCAAGGCCAATGGTCCGTGCTTTAACTCACCAGCGGCGTAAGCCTCTGCGTGGATATAAGAAATTTCTTTAAGCTTAAGAGCGCCTTCCATCGCGATCGGATAATGAGCGCCTCGGCCTAGAAATAGGGCATTGTTCTTATCGGCAAAATGTTTAGCCATAGCTATGATTTCAGGCTCTAAATCAAAGGCGTCTTCAATTTGTTGAGGTAAAGAACGTAATTCGTTGACCAGTTCTTTTTCCGTGGCGTCGATACTGCGGCCATCGCCAACGATGCGTCGACGCAGGCAAATTGCTAGTAATAACAGCGTAACCAGTTGCGTGGTAAATGCTTTAGTAGATGCAACACCAATTTCACGGCCGGCATGGGTGAAAATAGTTAGATCACTAGCACGCACTAAAGAGCTTTCAGGTGAATTACAAATACATAAAGTATTGCTGTAGCCCAGAGTCTTAGCCATTTCAAGTGCCGCCATCGTGTCTAGGGTTTCACCAGACTGAGAAATGGTTAAAAATAAAGTGCCGTCATTGACTACATGTTTTCGATAGCGGTATTCGCTAGCAATTTCAACATCGCATTTAACACCAAATTCATCAAACCAATAGCGCGCGACACTGGCAGCATAAAAAGAAGTGCCACAGGCAACGATTTTGATCTCTTTAGCAGCATCAAATATTTTTCGAGCACTCTCACCAAAAGGCAATTCGAGAACACTGTTAGAGCCCAAGCGACCTTCTAATGTTTCGGTTATGGCGCGTGTTTGCTCATGAATTTCTTTCTTCATAAAATGAGCGTAACCAGCTAAGTCTGTTTGGTCATCACTGAGCGTGCTAATCAGTGTTTCTCGTTCAACTTGATTTAGTTCGGCATCATATATAGTGACGGTGTCATGTGTGATTTTGGCAATATCACCATCTTCTAATACGATGTATTTTTGTGCTACAGGTATCAAGGCAGACATATCGGAGGCAACGAAGTTTTCATTATCGCCTAAGCCGATTAATAATGGAGAGCCACTACGCGCAGCAATTAATGTATCGGTTTTAAGTTTAGAAATAACACCTAAACCATAAGCGCCTTCAAGCTCATTAATAGTTTTTTGTACAGCGTTTAATAAATCTGAGCCTTGTTGCATATGCCAATCGATTTGATGAACAATGACTTCAGTATCGGTTTCAGAGCTAAACGGAAAGCCCCGTTGTATTTGAAGCTTACGTAATGATTCGTGGTTCTCAATTATGCCGTTATGCACCACAGCAACTTGGTGAGAGCTCGTATGTGGATGAGCATTGTTTTCAGCTGGCTTACCATGGGTAGCCCAGCGAGTATGAGCGATGCCAAGATTGCCAGCACAGCCATCAGTGATTTTTTCAAGATTAGCAACCCGACCGACACTACGCCTTAGATCTAGATCATTACTTTGATTAACGACGGCAACTCCGGCAGAATCATAGCCTCGATATTCAAGCCTTTTTAGGCCATCTATTAATATAGGAGTGATATCGCGCATTGAAATTGCGCCAACGATTCCGCACATATTGTTCTTCTACTTGTTAGGTTTGTTTTTAATTGGTCGCTGCCAATTATCAATTTGTTTCTGCCGTCCTCGACTGACGGCCAGCTGATTTTTTTCAACCTTATTGGTTATGGTCGATCCTGCACCAATGGTTGCGCCATCGGCTATTTCAACCGGCGCTATTAATTGTGAGTCAGACCCAACAAACACATTATCACCGATAATGGTTTGATATTTATTTGCACCATCATAATTGCAAGTGATTACACCTGCACCGATATTGGTATTTTTACCAACCGTCGAATCACCGACATAACTTAAATGGTTGGCTTTTGCGCCTTCGGCTAATTTGGCATTTTTGGTTTCAACGAAATTACCAATTTTGACACCACGGCTCAGTTCTGTGCCAGGTCTTAGCCGGGCAAAAGGACCAACGGAAACGTTTTCGGCGAGCCTAGCAGACTCGATCACTGTATTGGCGTGAATAGTCACCCCAGCTGCAATATGACTCTCGGAAATCACACAATTAGGGCCAATGCTGACGTCTTCACCGATGGTTGATTGTTCGATAATACAGTTAATATCAATACTTGTGTCTTTACCAATTGATACTTCGCCACGAATATCCAAGCGTGATGGGTCTAATACCGTAACGCCAGATTCCATTAAGGCCTCAACTTTTACTCTCTGATAGAGTCGTTCCACTCTGGCTAATTGAGTGCGACTATTTATGCCTTCAACTTCGCTATGATTGTTAACAGTCTGGGTATTTATTAGGCAGCCTTGCGCATGCGCCAGCCCAACAATATCGGTTAGATAATATTCTTGTTGAGCATTTTGATTATCAATATTGTTTAACCACTTGGTTAATTCCGTAGTACGAGCACACATAATACCAGAATTAATTTCTTGTATTTTTTGCTGTGACTCATTCGCATCCTTTTGTTCTACGATACCGATCGCCGATTCGCTTGTGTCACGAATAATGCGACCCAGACCAGTTGGGTCAGGCATGATTGCAGTTAATAAGGCGAGTGGAAACGACGCCATCGAATCACAAAGCTGCGCTAGAGTATCACTTTGAATGAGCGGTACATCTGCGGTCAACATAAGTACATTTGAGTCAGCAGTAATAAATGGCAAGGCTTGTTTTACTGCATCCCCTGTACCCAATTGTTGGGTTTGTTCTACCCAATTGACGTCCATCTCTGAAAAAGCAGCCATAACTTGCTGTTTGCCATGTCCTACAACGATATGCAGCTTATTTGGATTTAATTTAGATGCAGCGTCAATAACATGACCGAGTAGGGGTTTGCCCGCAATACAGTGTAAAACCTTTGGTAAGGACGAGTGCATGCGGCTGCCTTTGCCAGCAGCAAGGATTACAATATGCAGCTCTGTAGAAAGTTCCGATGATGACATTTTTTTATTATTAGTAATTTCAGTGGTTAATCATTAGGTTCTGAGACCTTTGTAAATAAACCTCTTTTGCCCCAATACAGCGTTGAAAAAGTGCTCAAATCGTCATTTACACAACGTAAACTCATCTTTTTCGCCTTGTTTTGGATAAAAATAGATTCACTGCAAATACTCATTCTATCAAACAACTCTCAGCAAAGGCTGTGATTTTGCTCGAACAAGCTATAATTACCACGAATTAAATACAAAGATAAACTTGGCTTGAATACAAACCGCCCCCCAATAGCCTATACCGTCGGCGAACCTGCTGGTATCGGCGCTGATATTATTATTCAGCTTGCTCAACAACAACCGTTGAGTGACATTGTTTGTGTGGGTGATCAACGCTTATTAATGAATAGAGCCTCTAAACTAGGTTTGCCACTAACGATTGTTGATGTTGATCAGGCTATTAATGACAAAGCCCAATTACGAGTATTGGATATCTCAATACAACAGCCTGATCTAGTTTCAAAGCCCTCGACCCAGAATGTTAAAGGGGTCCTAGAGATGCTGAATGTGGCTATTGATGGTTGCGTCGCTAGTAAATTTAGCGCAATGGTCACCGGGCCACTGCATAAAGCTATTCTTAATGATGCGGGAGTGATGTTCTCAGGGCATACCGAATATTTGGCCGAGCGAACCAAGACACCATTACCGGTTATGTTGCTGGCTTCTAAATCAATGCGAGTTGCTTTAGTGACCACGCATTTACCGTTAAAAGACGTAAGTTCAGCAATTACTAAAGAATTGATTCTGAAAATTTGTCGTATCGTTGACGCGGATTTGAAAACAAAATATGCGATTAAAAAACCTCGACAATTAATTTGTGGCCTTAATCCTCATGCAGGTGAAGGAGGACATCTAGGGATGGAAGAAATTGATATTATCATCCCAGCACTTGATGAATTACGAGAAGAGGGACTCGATGTTGTCGGACCATTACCTGCCGACACATTGTTTACGCAACAGTATTTAAAAGATGCCGATGTCGTTATCGCGATGTATCACGACCAAGGTTTGCCCGTATTGAAATCACAAAGCTTTGGTGAGGCTGCCAATATTACTTTAGGCCTACCTATTATACGTACCTCGGTAGATCATGGCACGGCGTTTGATTTGGCTGGCACCGGCAAAGCTGATATCGGTAGTTTGAAAACAGCCATCATGGTTGCTCGGGAAATGGTCTCTTTACGACTATGAAAAATAACCAAGACGGTTTTGCCGCACCGAGAAAATCTCTCGGACAAAATTTTTTACAAGACCCAAATATCATTCGCAAGATAGTTGAGTCGATTGTTATTAAAGACAACGACACAGTGGTTGAAATTGGCCCTGGCCGAGGAGCTTTAACAGAACACATATTACAAAAAACGCAACACTGTCACGTTATAGAGTTTGATCGTGACCTAGTAAAGTATTGGCAGCAACGGGCAGAAAAATGCACAAATTTAACCGTGCATGATTGCGATATTCTCAAATTCGATTTAATCGAGATTATTAATTTAGCATCAGAGAAAATCAAAGTGATTGGTAATCTGCCCTACAATATTTCCAGCCCTGTGCTGTTTCATTTAATGCAATATGCAGATCATCTTGAGACACAAACGGTGATGTTGCAAAAAGAAGTAGTCGACAGGATGACAGCGGATCCTGGCAACAAAATATATGGTCGCCTGTCAGTCATGTTACAGCAGCGTTATAAGATTGAATCTTTATTTAACGTGCCGCCAAATGCGTTTTTCCCTCCGCCAAAAGTCGACTCGGCAATAGCGCAACTTAGTGTG
>JALZWI010000119.1 GCA_023299895.1 Arenicella sp.
ATCGCCGTAACTGGTAACAAAGAAGAAGGCAAAATTTATTATCGTCACACAGGATTCCCTGGCGGTATTAAAGACGTAAATGTTCGTCAACTTCGTGAGCACGCTCCTGAAAGAATCATCGAGAATGCAGTTCGTGGCATGTTGCCAAAGAACTCTCTTGGTCGTGCAATGTTCAAAAAGTTACACGTTTATGCTGGTTCAGAGCATAAGCATGAAGCTCAACAGCCAAAAGCGTTAGAGCTTTAAGCCCTTAAGATCGAGGAGATTTATAAATGGCATCTACAGAAATTTATTTAGGCACGGGTCGACGTAAGTCATCAACTGCCCGTGTTCGTATTCAATCAGGTTCAGGTAGCATAACCGTTAATTCTCGACCTCTGGATGAGTATTTTGGTCGTGAAACTGCGCGTATGATTGTTCGTCAACCGTTAACACTGCTTGATATGGAAAGCACTTTTGACATCAACGTAAACGTCCAAGGCGGCGGCGGCAGCGGCCAAGCTGGCGCGATTCGTCATGGCATTACTCGTGCTTTATTGTCTTATGACGAAGAATTACGTTCGCAACTACGTGCAGCTGGTTTTGTAACCCGTGATGCGCGTGAAGTTGAGCGTAAGAAAGTTGGCTTGAAAGGCGCACGTCGTAAGCCACAATTCTCGAAACGTTAATCACGCAATTGTTACGAGTAATCGTTTCAAAAAAACCAGCCATAGGCTGGTTTTTTTTTGTTTGGTGAGGCGCGCGAGTATGTCGAAAATGCCTGCAAGGGTTTTAGGCTGTCCTGATTAGTGTGTTGAGAAGTCGTTATTACATACTCCTTGAACTGCTTGACTGAACTTAAAAACGCACTACACTTATCTGTTCAGAATCATATTTATAAACAAGACTGATTAATTTCAAATTAAAAATAAAATGGCGAATAAAATCAAAGTAGGCATTATTGGCGGAACCGGTTATACCGGAGTCGAGTTATTGCGCCTATTGGTAACTCATCCTAATGTTGAGTTATTGTTTATTACTTCACGCAGTCAAGACGGCAGGGCAGTGAGTGATTTATTTCCGAGCTTGCGCGGCTTTACTGATCTTGCTTTTAGCGCGCCAGATGTTAAAAACTATCAAGCATGTGATGTGGTCTTTAGCGCTACGCCTAATGGTATTGCTATGCAGCATGCGCGTGAACTGCTTGAGCATGACACGAAACTTATTGATCTGGCCGCCGACTTTAGAATAAAAGATATTGCGACTTGGGAAAAGTGGTATGGCATGCAGCATGCTTGTCCTGAGTTGGTAGAGCAAGCAGTCTATGGTTTGCCAGAGATGAATAGAGAGCAGATTAAGCTGGCCAAAATTGTGGCCAATCCTGGTTGTTATCCAACAGCAACAACGCTCGGTTTTATGCCCTTAGTTTCAAACCGCTTGGTTGATGGTTCTAACTTAATAGCCGATACTAAATCAGGTGTAACCGGCGCGGGTCGTGGTGCTAGTGTTGCGAATCTTTATAGTGAAGTAGCTGACAGCTTTAAAGCATATTCAGTTGCGGGGCATAGACATCATCCTGAGATTAGCCAAAATTTGGCTTCTATTCATAATGCAGATGTAAGCCTTACCTTTGTGCCTCATTTAACGCCGATGTTGCGAGGCATTCATGCCACGTTATATGCGGACTTGTTGAACTCAGAGCAATCACTTGAAGATCTGCATTCAATCTTTGTCAAAACGTATCAAGACGAGCCATTTGTTGATGTTATGCCGTTAGGCTCTCATCCCGATACCCGTTCTGTTAAGTCATCAAATATGTGCCGTATAGCTTTGCATAAAGCCGGTGGTTCAGGAAAAGTCGTGGTTTTATCCGTGATTGATAATTTAACTAAGGGTGCGGCTGGTCAGGCTGTACAGAACATGAATTTGATGTATGGTCATAACGAGAGTGTTGGTCTTTTAATGCCTGCACTTTTACCATAATACCTTGCTGATAAATAAGAAAAGCTAATGATCAGAAATTCCACCAATCAAATTTCGATAAAGCCTCGAGTTTCAACTAAGGTAAAAGTAATCGCTGCAATAGTGGCTACTTTAATTTTTCTGTCGTTAGTTTACTTAAGCTATGGTTTTGGAGTTCGTTCGGGGCATAATCAATATGAACAAGACTCGGCACTAATTACACAGTTAAATAGTACGATTAATGGCTTGCAAAATGATCTTGATAAATCGCAACAGCAAATAATTTTCTCGGATAGACAAAAGCAAATTCAAGAAGAAGCGTATAAGCAAATGAGTGCGGCTTATGCGAGTTCAGAGCAAAAAAACCGTTACCTTGGTTCTCGTTTAGATTTTTATCGAAGTATTATTTCACCTGAAGGTGGTCAATCAGGGCCCGCTATTCAAGCCATTGAATATCGCAAAGAAGATGGGCTAACAGGTTCTGATATTGCATTTGACGTAACCTTAGTACAAGCAATTAAACACAAGGTAAACGTGACAGGTAATTTAGTAATTGAGCTTTATGATGGTGACACAAAGGTTAGTCAGTGGCCAAAAAATGAGCCACGGAGTGTTAATTATCAATATTTTCAACAAATATCCGGTGTTTTTGAGTCGGTAGAGAAGTCGGAAAATGCTAGTATAAAGGTTGTTTTAAGCCTGCGTGATGGCGCATCGCTAGAAAAATCATTCGTAGTTGATGTTAATAAGCTTATTATTGAGGCAGATGAGGCTAAGTGAATCGCCAAAAAAATATAGTTTGTTGCACCGAGATTATTAATTTATGAGAAATAAGATGAAAAGATCAAAAGAAAAAACAAGTACTCCTGTTGAAACCATTGATACCTTAATTGGTTCAGGCTCTATTTTACAAGGGGACCTGGAATTTGTTGGCGGTTTACGGATTGACGGTCACGTAAAAGGGCATGTTTCTGCACAAGATACGAATAACGGTACTTTGGTGTTAAGTGAGTCTGGCATTGTGGAAGGTGATATTAATGTCCCGCACGTAATTGTAAATGGTACAGTGAAGGGCAATATCGTTTCATCTGGTCAAGTTGAGTTACAAGCTCATGCAAGAATTACAGGTGACATTCATTACACATCTGTTGAAATGGCCTTAGGTGCACTATTGAATGGTAGTCTGGTATCTGATACTAGCGCGCCTGTGTATGATGTTATTTCAGGTGGTGCAGAACAAAACGAAGCTTGATTTGTGTGTGCTTGGCACTACTTATTAAGTATTGAATTTTTATTTCGTTAGATTAGCAAATGAGTTTAAAAAAATGATTGAAACTGAAAACGCCAATGTTGAATCAATATCTTCTGCACTTGATTTTACAACTCAAGCGGCTTCTAAAGTGGCTGAGTTAATCGAAGAAGAAGAGAACCAAGAATTAAAGCTGCGTGTCTACGTGCAAGGTGGTGGTTGTTCTGGTTTTCAATATGGTTTTACCTTTGATGAAGATCAGCAGGAAGACGATACCGCGGTTGATAAAGATGGTGTTCGCTTGTTAGTAGACCCAATGAGTTTTCAGTATTTGATTGGCGCAAAAATTGATTATAAAGATGATTTGGATGGTGCTCGATTTATCATTAATAACCCTAATGCAAGCACTACCTGTGGTTGTGGGTCTTCGTTTTCTGCCTAAAGTTCCTTAAGCGAGCGCTCTTGGACTCAGGGGTGTTTTTCTTTCAAAGATTTGGTTCAAATTTTTGCCCTAGAACGACTGAGGTTTTTGCGCCAGTCACGCTTGGTAAATTACTAGATATATTGTGACGGTAGCAATATCCGAGCCATGCAAAACCAACGGCCTCAACCCAATTGCTCGGCACGCCTAGTTCATCGGTTTTTCGGACTAAAAACTCGGGGAGTATCTGTTGCAAAGAACGCATCAGCTCAGGGTTTTGTGCACCACCACCGCAAATAAATATTTCACCTTTATCGGCACCCAGTTGATCTAATGCCAGCTTAATAGAGGTGGATGTGTATGCGAGTAAAGTTGCTTGTATATCTTGTGCGGCATAATTCGCAATGTCACTAACCTGAGCCATAAGCCACGCTAGATTGTAGTAATCCGTGCCAGTGCTCTTAGGATAGGGCTTGTGCAGGTAGTCATCTTGGATTAACTGTGACAGGAGTTTGACGTCTACTTTGCCAGAAGCTGCCCATTCGCCATTGTGATCAAAGCGTTTGCCATGGTGTTTTTCAATCCATTGATCCAGCAAGGTATTGCTTGGCCCCGTATCAAAACCAATAACGGTTTCACTCAAACGTGTGATATTTGCAATACCACCCAGATTTAATATAAATGTACTATCTGATTGCTTGAAAATAGCCTTGTGAAACGCGGGCATTAATGGCGCGCCTTGCCCACCATTGGCAAGATCAGCTTGTCTAAACTGAGTTATGGTTTGTATGCCTGTTTGTTGTGCGATTAGCTGACCGCAACCTAGCTGCAAGCTATATGGTGGGCTTGCGTTGGGTTCGTGTTTAACCGTTTGCCCATGATTGGCGATCGCAGCAATATCCTGTTTGTTTAAGCCTGCTTTTTCTATAATACTTAAACTTGCTTGCGCATAGTGTTGCGCTAATTTGTTATGAAGTGCCGAGTCTTCGTTTTTCTTTAGTGCAGAATTATTGAGAGCCGTTTGGTTGATTTGCGCTCTGAGCTTAGTCGGGAAAGGTGTGAACTCAGTCTCTAAGACTGTTAGTTTTGTCACTGACTCAAACTCGACTATCGCAGCGTCGATTCCATCGACACTGGTCCCTGACATTAAACCGATGATTAACTCACCCGTCATTATTTTCTGGGGATATTTCTATAGTTGAGATGTTGTCGAGCTAGCCTTGGCTAATTGATAGCGCTTGGCAATCAAATCCAGTTCAGCAAACAACTGTCCTGATAGGCTCTCGAAGGCAGCTAGTGATGATTTTTCAATGGCTGATGCTTTAGGGGTTTTGTAAGTTAATGGATTTTTATGTATACCATCGACTTGAAATTCGTAGTGCAGGTGTGGGCCAGTCGCTAGACCTGTGCTACCAACATAACCAATTATATCTCCTTGCTTGACGCTAACACCTGACTTGATGCCGTTAGCAAACCCACTCATATGAGCGTATAAAGTTGTGAAACGACCTGCATGGCGCAGGATTGCAGTGCGCCCATAGCCACCTTTAGTACCTGCATGGATTACTTTGCCATCAGCTGTGGCACGAATTGGTGTGCCAGTTGATGCGGCATAATCAACGCCATTGTGTGCTCGCCAAGTTTTTAAAATAGGGTGTTTACGATTACCGAAGCGTGATGAAATACGGCTAAAGTCGACTGGCGAGCGTAAGAACGTACCGAGCATGCTTTCACCTTCTGGTGTGTAGTAACTAATGTCACCTTGTTCTGTTTCAAAACGTATTGCACGGTAGGTATTACCTTGTGTGGTAAATTCCGCTGCTAATATATTACCATCAGCCAGCTTCTCGCCATTGAGTCTGTAATCGTCATAGATGACATGGAAGCGATCACTACCACGAATGTCTTGAGCAAAATCAATGTCCCAGCCAAAGATACGAATCATTTCCATAACTAGGTTGATTGTTAAGCCGGCATCCAATGCCGCCTCATACAAAGAAGAAGTGATTTCCGCCGAGACATGGTGTTGCACGATTTTATAGGGTAAATCGATGATTTGTGCATCATCAATTAAGCCGCCGGTGAATGTCACTAAAAATTCTTGTAGGGAATTACTTGGGTAGCTGATCTCTTTTAATTCAGCATTGTCATCTAAGCGAAAAGTAAGTTCTTTACCAATCGACAGTGTTACAAGCCTTTGAGCGTCTTGGTGAAGGCTAATGCGATGTGGCAATGCTGAGTCAAGAGACAGCTTTTTGAATATAAGACCAAGCGTCTCACCTTTTTTGATTGTGTGCTTAACTTCCGTCAATTGAGGAGTTTCTGGAAGGTTAGCTTCTTTGATTGCTTCGTTCGCAATGATCAGTTGAGTGTTGCTTAGTTTGGGCTTGCTTTGCGCTTGGTTAATTATCCGCTCGTTGTTAACTAAATCAATGTCATTAAGAAGAAGCGCAAACTCTAATTTAATATCTGTTTCGGAATCTTCATAAATTGTTGCAGTAGTCGTATGAGTAATCCAGCTCCCAGTTAATATGACTAAGCTGCCCAGACACCAATGGCGTTTTTTAATCTTATGCTGTTTAGGAGTGCGACTACTAGTATTAGTCTTGGCGCTGTTATAGAACACGTCAGAGACAATCAGTTTCATTCGCGTAATATTGTTTTTAATAGTGATGCCGAGCATGAATATGGTTAGTGATAAATTATTTAAGTAATGATGAATAAGTAATCTACTTTCAGGCACATAAATAAATTGAGGCCTGTAATAGTTTATCTATTTAGTTAATGTCTATTGAAATAAAAAGAAAATGAAAAACCAGAAATATTATTGTTTTAATTGTGGTGGTTTATTTATAATTTAGCGAAGATTATCACGCAATTGTAAGCAAAAACAGCTGAATTGTAATGTTTAGTATTATTGGTAATAAAAGTGAAATAGGTCTTCCGGTACTGACTTTACGTTGTGACTTGTCATAGAGTCTTGTAGCGTTTAGTCTTCGCCTATTAATAAACAATAATCATTACTGTTAAATAGGATCAATCAGTGTCTCAAGATGTCTCACAAGTCATGCAGCAATTACTGCGCGGTGCCGATGAAATAATTCCGCAAGCTGAATTAGAAACCAAACTTAAAACAGGCAAGCCACTGGAAGTCAAAGCGGGTTTTGACCCAACGGCTCCTGACTTACACCTTGGTCACACGGTGCTAATTAATAAGCTACGTCAATTCCAGCAGCTTGGCCATAACGTTACCTTCTTAATAGGTGACTTCACCGGTTTGATTGGTGACCCTACGGGCAAGAGCGCAACGCGCCCAGCATTAACTGAAGCAGAGGTCAAAGCCAATGCGGTGACTTACCAAGAGCAAGTGTTTAAAATTCTTGATCCTGAGTTAACCAAGGTGCGCTTTAATTCGCAATGGATGAATGCAATGTCATCGGCGGATATGATTAAGTTGACAGCACAGTATACGGTTGCCCGAATGCTCGAGCGCGATGACTTCAGTAAACGCTATGCCGCCAATCAGTCTATTTCTATTCACGAATTTTTATACCCATTAGTTCAAGGCTATGATTCTGTCGCATTAAGTGCCGACATTGAATTAGGCGGCACAGATCAAAAATTTAATTTATTGGTTGGCCGTGAAATGCAAAAGGCTTACGGCAAACCTCAGCAAGCGATTTTGACTGTGCCGATTTTAGAAGGTCTAGATGGCGTACAAAAAATGTCCAAATCGTTGGGTAACTACATCGGCATTACCGACGCTCCGAATGATATGTTTGGCAAGCTCATGTCCGTTTCTGATGAGATGATGTGGCGATATTTCGAATTGCTCAGCTTTCGCCCAATGAGTGAAATTGAAAATTTTCAGCAACAAATAGCAGAAGGTGCTAACCCTAGAGATATAAAGTTTTTATTATGCGAAGAAATTATTAGTCGCTTCCACGATCAAGCCTCAGCCGATTCAGCTAAGCAAGATTTTATTCAGCGCTTTCAAAAAAACGCCATCCCAGATGAGATGCCTGAAGTATCGATTGATCTGGGCGAGGGTTTGCCCATCGCAAACCTCTGTAAACAAGCGCAACTGTGCACAGGTACATCTGATGCCATGCGCATGGTTAAGCAAGGCGCGGTTAAAATTAATGGCGAAAAAATAGCTGACCCTAAACAGGTAATTAGTGAAACAGAATCGTTTGTTCTGCAAGTTGGCAAACGCAAATTTGCTCGAATAATTGTTTAAAATTAAAGGCTATGATGACTGACTCGATCCGTAATTTATTGCTCTTAGTTTTGTTGAGTGCTTCTAGTTCGGCATTCGCACGTTTGGAAGTTTGCAATCACACCGATTTGGTAATGATGGTTACTGTTGGTTATGACACTACGCAAGAACGGACAGTCACTGAAGGGTGGTGGCGAATCTACCCAGGCTTTTGTGAAGTACCAGTAGATGTCACTTTTTTAAAAGGCTCTTATTATTTGCACGCCGAATCAAACCCAAGCTCGACAATGCCTGATGACGCATTTAATTGGGGAGAAGAAAAACCCTTGTGTGTCGCATTATCACCAGAGTTTAGATTGCCGAACGCGAATTTCTGCGAAACTCAAAATACCGTTATTAAGTTCGATATTATAAAAAAGAACTGGCGTAACCTTAATAAGGTTGATCTTGAACTTGAGGACAGGCAATACACTAACGTGTTTAAAGCAAAAGTAGCTGGTGTACAAAGAATGCTGTCAATCCTCGGCCATGATATAGGCGATATCGACGGCGTAGCAGGAGAAAAAACAGTGGATGTATTAAATCAGATTGCACTTGCTAATAATGTCTTTGCTTTTGACTTTAAGCAAATTTACCCACTCCTTGAAAAATTGATAGTGGAAAAACAAAAACTGGGTAATTAGTCGTAAAAATAGTTTTTATTAAACTATAGATTTTTAGAGGGCGGCATCTTGTAACTTACATTAATAAATGTTAGATTGAGGATTCGTTGGGGTAAACAACGATTTTTATAGAGTACTTATTTTATCGAGTTTGTACTTAAATTAGTTGAAACGTATTTTGAGGGGTAGGGTTTGAAGAAGAGTAAGGGTAGCGCAGTTTGGCGTGGAACATGGAGTTCCATAATTATCTTAGATTTCAATATCGAGCCTTGGCTTTATGTCATGAGCTTATCTCAGCCATTTTATAACTTTAAACTTCATGCCCCTGTGTGTCTGCATTAGCCATAACTATAAATATTTGCAACTGAGCAGATGGTAATCACTAGGTTACATGAAGCTGTATATGAAACCGTTTCAAAACACTAAAAAAAATAAGAGTAATTATGAATATTAATGCTAGTCACATATCTGACTCAAAAACGAGATCGAGCTATTTGTCGTTGGATAAGTTCTCAGTTATATTTCAATTTACCCTTGCGTGGTTTGTGTTAGCCGGCTCGTCGGTTTTCGCAAATGATGAAAAAAATAAAACGGACATTATTAGTGACAGACTGGTCATTGAGGTTGCTATGCCTAGTGATGAAGTCATATCTGATATTGTGGATGATCGACTTGCTGTAGCTAAAGAGATGCTCAATAAATTAGATATTTCAGAAAATGACAAAGCAAGTTTATTGAGTGATTATTCAAATGATTTTGAGTTGAGCTTAAAGGTTTTGTTTGCTGACTATTACGATCAAATGGTAGATATTCGAGAAACCAATATAAAGGAACTTGATAGTGAATTCACAACTCAGGAAGTAGAGCAAATAGTGGGTTTTTTTGATAGCGCGATTGGTAAGAAATATTTTCGAATTACAGGTCATCAGACACAAATGACCCAACAAATCGGACAGCAGTTCCAAACATCATTAAGTGAGGATGTTGCATCGAAATTAGATGATTTTATTACTGCTACAAAGCGGGTTTCAAGGACAAACTCAAATCAATAATAATTGTTGGTTTGGCTTATTTTATTTTACTAAAAAAAGTTAACAGAAAGTTATATTTACGGGGTATAAATCATGAGAATATTTGCTAGATCACAATGGGTGGTTGCTTTGACGTTGTTGGTTGCATTTAGTAGTACATCGCACGCTCAAACATCGGTTATGTGCCAAGACGATTTTAATCAAGACATTATTGACCGAAACAATTCGATCATTGATCAAAATGAAACAATTATTAATAGTGAGATTGCAGCTCTGACTGCTAGTGCTGCTTCAGTTGCCGCTGACATCGCCGGTTTGGCTGTAGAGGCTGGGGGCGCAGCCGTTTGCGTAGGGGCAGGGGTAGGCGTGGTAGTTGTAAGTTGTCCTGTGGAGGTGGCAGGGATAGCTGCCCAAGGAGTTGCTGTGGCTGCAGGCGCTGTGGCCTTAGGGCAGGAAATAGCGGCTAATGTCCTAAATCGGCAAGTCATTGCAGATGAAAGAGCTTTGCTAGGTGTTGAGACAGCACAAGGTGACGCTCCATTATGTGACACTACGATAGCTGGCGACTTGAATGTCGTTGGTAATGCAACGGGCCCAAATCATGTTGGTAACAGCGCTGGGAATATTACCGCAGCCGCAGACATTACCGCAGCCGCAGACATTA
>JALZWI010000120.1 GCA_023299895.1 Arenicella sp.
AGGCACGACTGTCGCGCCAACGACTACATTGCCACCGTGTTCAGTTGTCAGTGCAATATTAACTGACAGTGCAATGATTGCCTACACTGCGCCTGGAGCAGCAGTCGGGATTACTCAAGCTATGACTGCGCCAGAGTTCAACATGGTTAGCGTAACCACCGAAAATTGCCCAGACGGAACTGAAGTGGAGTTTGTGCTCGATATTGATAATGATGTTAATATGAGCCCGTCTACTGAGACCTTAACAGCTGTCACAGCAGGCGACGTAGCTATATTCAATCCGTTGACTGATGCGGGTATGAATGCGATGGGTACGGGTACGTTTTCAATTCTCAGTTCGACTGCACCAATTGGTGGTGCACCAATTGTAATAACGCTGGATTGGACGGCTCCATAATCTAGAACTTAAAATCAATTTATCTGAAATTGATGGCCTTATAGTTAACGATTATTTTTTGAAGTTAAACAGGTCATGCTCCATGCGGTGTTGATACGCCCATGGAGTTTTTTATGTTTTAGCGACCACAAGGGGTGAGTATTGTTAATGAAAAAACCTAAAAGAAACCCAGATTTTGCCTTAGAACAAGAGGGCGAAATAATACGTTTGACCAACCTTATTAATGGCGATGAAGTCGAAATTAATCAAGGCACTTACCTTATTTGGCAGCTTTGTGATGGTCAAACCAGACAAGACGAGATGGTCGCCTTATTAAGTGATGCTTATCCCGGTTCATCATCAAGTATCAAAAACGATGTTGCTTTTACCCTGCAGGAATTGGAACGCCTGAGCTTAATTAGTAATCTTGCTTAAAATTATTTTGATTGTAACTCAGTGGCACAAAAATGAAGTCAGATAATTTAGCCGAAATAAAGCTTAAGAATAAGTCGATTCAAGCATCTTATGATGAGTTGCCTTATTTTTATCATGTCTCAGAGGGTGTTCACCCAACTAACTTGTCTATGATTGGACAGTTGCATGGCTTGTCCACACCAGACCCTCATAACTGTCGAGTTCTAGAGTTAGCATGCGGAAGGGGCGTGAATATTATTTCGATTGCCAACAGTTTGCCTAATAGTGAGTGCTTTGGTATCGAATTATCGGAACAACACCTTGAAGGCGCTGAGCAACTCGCAAGCTCTTTAGGGCTTAATAACTTACACTTTCAACAGCAAGATATAATGGATGTGGGTAATGATATTGGCAAGTTTGATTATATCATTGTGTATGGAACCTATTCTTGGGTTCCCAGCAAAGTACAAGATCAAATTTTACGACTTTGCGCCAATCATTTGTCTGAACAGGGTCTTGCGCTAGTTCACTATGCCGCTAATCCGGGCTCGGTGCTGCAGAAAGCCGTTCGCAATATGATGAAGTATCATCTAAAAACCTATGTGACTCCTCAAGATCGTTTTGAAGCAGGCATGGAGTTCGCTTCTTTTTTTGTTAAACACGCCCCTGAAAACAATATTTACGCACAGTATTTGCGACAAATACAGCAAAGTAGTTTGCCGTTTCAGCATAACTTTTATCATGAATCGCTTGGTGAAGCCTCGAGCGCACTCTATTTTGAAGAGTTTATTGAGCGAGCGGCTGAGGTTGACTTGAGATATGTTGACGACTCTCATTTTGGCCACTACATGGGGCTTAGCGATGATGCACGCGCGGAATTAAAACAAGTGCCTGACTTAATTCGCCGGGAACAATATTTGGATTTTTTGCTCAATAGAAGATCGCGCAGCAGTATTTTATGTCATGCCAATAGGTCGGTGCGGCAATTGATTCACCCTAAATATTATTCAGGCTTATATTTCGGTAGCTCGGCCAAGGCTAAGTGTGATGATGAGGGCAATACCAAGAAGATTTCAGAAACCGTTTTTAAAATGCCAAACGACGCGGAGCTGTCTGTTGGAACACCGTTGCTTAGTGCCTGTTTAATGGTGCTTGAAGAGCATTGGCCACATAATATATTGCTGGATGATCTGGTAAACCAAGCGCGAAAATTATTGCTTGAAAATGGTATCGACGTTAGCGACGGTGTTGTTGCTGAGCACAAAGGTGTTGCCGCTAGATTGCTTGAATTAGCAAGGATAGGCGTCTGTGATATTGCGCTCAAAAAAAATAAGTGTTTGACAGAAATAAGCACCAAGCCTAAAGCAAATCAATTATCCAGATTACTTGCTGCGCTGCGAGGACAACAATCCGTTGTGGTTAATACCAAACATCAAAATGTTAAAGTTGATAGTTTTTCCATGTACGTACTAGAATTATTAAATGGTGATCGAACGAGAGACGAGATAATTAACGAGCTGTTAGCTAAGCACGAAAGTGGCGTCATGAAAATAAAGCAAAAAGATAAGAGCGTTGACGATAAAGGCACCGCTCGAGAACTTTTAGAACAAATGTTAGAGGAAAAACTAAATACATTCCTAATGACATCATTATTGGTTGACTAAGTCATACGCAAAAAGTGACTTCAATCGGTAAGTCGTCAGTTTAAAACCGCGATTAATTTTTTTCTGTCCTTGTATATAATGACTAAGTGAATATAAAAAGTAAGTGAGCTCAAAATGACTAAAAAAGAAGCAAAAAACGAAACGAAATTTCCCATAGTCCAGCCTGGCTGGCAATTAGTTATCGAGGGCGAAGAATTTAAATTGGTCTCTAAAAAGACGCTCAACGAAATAGGAATTAATGGCACTTCAGCAACCGTTTTTTCGTTGATTAACGATGAAAAATCAGTATTTGATATTATTGAAGAGCTAAGCGGTGCTTACCCGGACGCGGCTGACGCTATTGCTGTTGACACATTAGACATAATGAAAGTATTTGCTGAACAAAACATTATTGTTTTGTCAGACGCTCCTAAATCGGCCGCGTACCCGCAAGCAACACCTCGACACGATAAAGCTAAACTGTGCATAGGGATGGCCACCTATGACGATTACGATGGTGTTTATTTTTCAATTCAATCCCTAAGGCTGTTCCATCCTGAAATTCTGGATCAGGTAGAGTTTATAGTCATTGATAACAATCCAGCCGGGAGATGTAGCGCCTCTTTGAAAAAATTGGATTCAACGATTGAGCGTTATCGATATATTCCAAACGGAAAAATAACCGGCACAGCGGTTAGAGACTATGTGTTTGCAGAGGCGAATGCCGATTACGTAATGTGCATGGATTCACATGTGTTAGTCGATGCTGGAGCGATCGCTAAGTTAATTAAATACTTTGATGATAACCCGGACAGTATGGACTTACTCCAAGGCCCGTTGTTAAATGATGGGTTTAAATTTGTGTCTACGCATTTTCGGCCAAAGTGGAGTGCCGGAATGTATGGAACTTGGGGAACGGATGCACGCGGAACGAAGAAAGACGGCGAACCATTCGAAATACAAATGCAAGGCCTCGGCCTGTTTGCTTGTCGTAAAGAAGCGTGGTTAGGCTTTAATGAAAATTTCTCAGGTTTTGGTGGAGAAGAAGGGTATATTCACGAAAAATTCCGTCAGGCCGGCAATAAGACTATTTGTTTACCATTTTTACGTTGGCTGCATCGCTTTGACCGACCACTGGGGCCGCCTAATGAAGTCACGTGGCATGACCGAGTTCGAAATTACGCGATCGGACATCATGAACTTGGCCTTGATACTAGTGAAATGAAAGAACACTTTATCGAACTGCTCGGAGAGCATGAAATGAAAAAAATCATGTCCAAATTAGAACCCGAACTAGGGACTTTTTGATTAAATTTCTTAGGTGCCGTGCATACTATAAAATAGCGCAATCTAAATTACGTTTATAATTACAATTTCGATCTGTCATTTAACCGAGCCTATTTTTTAGAGAACAGAGATACTTATTTCAAGGTAAAACTTACAGCCCTAGATTAGTATGGCCCGTTTACTATATTTTAAATACACTCTGATATGATTATGTCTATGACGTAAACATTTAATAACTAATTGGGGTCAGAGCACAGCTCTGGTGAGCGGACTCGTAGATTTACAAAGTTTTGTCGGCAACAACTTTGTACAGCGCCAGTAAATCCTTATCGCCTAAATTTAGATCGATAAGGTCAAAATTTTAATCAGATCAAACCTCTTTGAGATTAATCTAATTTGGGTTATATTTCGATCTCGGTTCGGGGCGTAGCGCAGTCTGGTAGCGCACCGCTCTGGGGGAGCGGGGGTCGTAGGTTCGAATCCTATCGCCCCGACCATTACATAAACTGGATTTCTAAAGACATCTCTATTTTATCCATCGGTATTTTTTGAACTATTTAGAGGTTAAAGAAGATAGGAATGTTATTTTAATGGCTGAGTTAAGCGCCCGCGCGAAGAGCTGGTTTATCATTTTCCATCAGGCAGTGCCCAAGCTTATTTTAGACCTATGTCGGTCATTTATCTTGATAATCACGAGCTCGTGAAGCTTTACGATGACGATCAAATAATGCTTTTTAATAGAACTGAAGACTTCACCGAAAAAAATAATTTAGTTGGAATACTCCCGATTAAAACCGTAGAAATGTATAGCCTTCTAGTAAGCTATTTAGATGACATGGGCGTGATGGTATTTGGCCCTGGCAAGACCAATAATCGACAACGAAATTAGGGCGCGATAAACTATCTGGCTTTTAGCTGGTCTAGAATAAAGAGGGATTATGGGTATATTCATACCGATAATAATTAGCAGCCTGCCCATAAAAAATAATCAGTTAGGTTGGTTTTTTATGAGGTGCTGTAAAAAGTATCATCATTTTTTATCTTCAGTGTTGGTTGTGAAATCATCCGCACTATGTCGCTCATGTAATTGCCCACTTTCATCGCCCCATGTCCGGTTCACCATTTGGCCTCGTATGGTTGCAGGCCTTTCATTAATACTCTTTGTCCAGCGCATCACGTTTTTATAGGATGCAACCTCTAAAAACTCCGCTGCATCATATGCGCGACCAAGTATTAATAGACCATACCAAGGCCAAATCGCAATGTCGGCAATCGTGTAATCATCACCACAAATGTATTTATGCTTAGTTAGTTGTTTATCAAGTACGTCGAGCTGTCGTTTGGTTTCTATGGTGAAACGATCAATGGCATATTTTATTGGTTCTGGTGCATAGTAATAGAAGTGACCAAAGCCGCCGCCTAAATATGGTGCGCTACCCATTTGCCAGAATAACCATGACAA
>JALZWI010000121.1 GCA_023299895.1 Arenicella sp.
TATCAACAAGTGACAATCAAGCGAAGCGCGATTCTAGCCCAAAGACCATTATTCTGCAAAGAATATAGGTAAAATAAACACCTATTTTCATATAGCTAAGAAAAGTCTAATGCCCAGTATGCTCGAGCAATACAATAAAATTAGTCGCCTGCCTGCAGGCCAATTTTTATTCAATCAAGCGATCGGTTTGAAAGCACCGTTCTTTGGCAAAATAAGACCTAATGTTTTAGAGTATAAACAAGGGCTTTGCCGGATTGAAATAAAGGATCGCTGGGGCGTGCGCAATCACATCGGAACCATCAATGCGGGCGCTCTATGCACACTTGCGGAAATAACCGGCGGCATGGCATTGGATTCTGTGGTCGATAAAAACATGCGCTGGATTCCTCGCGGCATGAACGTTGCTTATATTGCTAAAGCAACTGGAACTATCATTGCCAACAGTCAGTGTGATATATCGGCAATTGCAGCCATCGAACAAGCAGAAGATGTTGTGGTAACCGTGATCGTTACAAACCGAAAGGAAGAAACGGTTTTCAAAGCCGACATCAATTTTTATGTCAGTTTAAAAAAAGCTAAAAATGCTTAGTCCTTTGCTTTAACTTTTTTTTGAAAAGAGCGTTTAATCGGTTGGATATTAATTTCTTCAATCACTGAATTCCTCGGCATCGCCAACGCATTGTGAATCGCTTTGGCAACCGACTCTGGCTCAAGCGCAAATTCATTACCGGTTTGTGGTTCAAAATTAAGATCATCAAAGAAGTCCGTGTCCACTGCGCCAGGGTTAACTAAAACCACTCTGATATCGGCATTCGCACAATCTGCGCGCAAGCTTTGCGCTAAACCTCTAATCGCAAATTTACTCGCGCAATACACCGTGCCTTGTTTAGCGCCCTGTAATGCCGACTCGCTGCCAATCAAAATAATGTCTTTACCACCTTGCTGTTTAAATTGTGGCAAATAGTGTTTTAACAAAAACAAATTACTCACTAAGTTAGTGTTAATAAGTTGTTCGATTTGTGCGTGTGAGAATTGCTCTAGACCACCAAAGCGACCTACCCCCGCGTTAAGCACCAAGGTATCGAAGTCATTATTAAGCAAGGCGTTCTGTTTTAGGTGATCTGGTAGTTTTTTAGTGTCGCTTAAATCCAGTTTAACTTGTCGCAGACCATCACAATCAGTTTCTGTAAAGTCACGCGCAATACCAACAACATAGCAATCAATTTGTAAAAAGTGCTTTGCCAATGCCAAACCAATTCCTGAACTAGCACCCGTGATTAGAATGTTATTTTTCATAGTCAGATTTATGCTTGAGATTGATATGTGTATAACTTATTAGTATCGACATAGGAAAGAATAAATTCTGTCACAGTGCCAAATACCTCTTGCTCAATCTCAGGTTGATAAGTTACCAAACCGTCTTTTTCGGTTAAGCCGGCGCTAAACAAACCATGGTCCGGGTACAAGTTGCGCATGGTTTTATAATATCCCTTAGGTAGACGAAAACCACCTAAGGTTACGCTATCAATTTTGCTTGGGTCAAGCCGAGTAAATACTTGCTCAACCAACTTTTTATACTGCTGCTGATAATCTTCATGCCACACGATCGGGTCAAAACGAATACCAATGCGCCAACCGTGATTTTGCAACTTAACTAATGCTTTGAGTCGTTTTTCAAGCGATGGAGCGCCTATTTCTATCGCTTGTGCTACTTCATGCGGGCTCAAACTATAGGCAACAACCACATTCGGCATCACTGGCCGATCTAATAAGCTACGAATTTGAGTGCTTTTAGTACGTAATTCTAGAACCGCGTTCGGCATCGTTTCAAATACAGATAAAAAATAGTCTGCAAATCGAGTGGCTGGTTCATAGGCCAAACTATCACAGTCGTAACCTGAAAAAAACCAGGCCGGCTTATCATCACTTTTATGCTGTTCTGTTAGCGCCTTGATTTCATCGGCAAAGTCTTCATAGTTTACAAACAGTAAATAATTGGCCGAGCGATACATCCCTTGCAAAAAACAATAACGACAATCATAAAGACAATTAAGCATGTGAGAAAAATAATAGTTCGCTCCGCCGCCAGTTTCATATTGCTGCGGTGTGCTTAATACTTTTTTATTTCGCTTGGTGGCTAAAATCAGCGCTGGATTCTTTTTTTGTAACCGAAAATTCTGCGCATGCGGATTAAACACTTCACTGTACTTTTCGATCTCTATTTTTTGTGCTGATGGGTAACGAGTCAAAATTTTTTGTGTACGAAAGTGTTCCGAGACCGCCTCTTCTATGTAAATAGTGTCAACCATGCTCACAGACCATTTCAGTTAAACTGGGTTGAACTCCATGCAACTTTTCATTTAATACTTTAAGCAAATCTGACATCGAGTTTATCTTTTTGATATCTTCTTTTGCCAGCTCATCAAGTAAATGCAATGACTCTAGCTTACACAACAATTCAGAATATTGTTGACGCTGACTAACCGTGCAATGCAGGTGAGCAATCAATGACATATATCTACTTAGATTCTGATCTTGAGGTAATAGGCCAATTAAATTCATAACGAACTCGTTAATAGACAAAGCATGTGGCGCGATTAATTGTGAAATTAATGACGCGTTTAACCTCTCAACACTTTCAGTTTCATTATCGGAAACAATTTTTAAAGATTGAACCAGTTCTGTCGTCGCAAACAAACCAGCTGAACTAAAAAATGCCGAGCCTTCCATATCGACCAAGGCATCTTGTGGGTAGTCAATACATGCAGATTCATAGGTAATTAATACGCTGCTTAGACCTGACCATTTTGCCGTCATTGCAGGATAATGAGATTTTCCCGTTGCGATATCAACCACTCGATGAACACGCAGGATTTCTCCGACATTCATCTCTTCATGACCAGCTGTACCGACATTTAGCCAAACTGTTTGAACTTGATCAGTTTGTGCAGCTAACCAACCACAAGCCGTTGACATATTTAAAACACCTAGGCCACATACTAATAAGTTGATCGAAAATTCCTGCCCTGACTCAACCTTAGCGTGACCAGTATAATAATCAAACGGCCTGCTGCGCACTTTGTATAAACGATAAAAATCAATTATGGGCTTAGCCTCACAATTCAACGCCGTGATTATATTAAGTGATCTATGAGGAATTACGTGCATGGCTCCAGCGCGATAATTTAGTTTCACAAGCTGCGATGAGCGTTTGATTGTTGTGTTTACGAGCACCCGTTAACAGTATTTCTATTTTTTTAATAAGCATGTCAAGCGCTGCCTGAAAGTCTTCAGTTTTAAGAGTATTGCTATTTAATATTTTCTCTAATGCTAACACGCGAAATCGGTCCATCCCCCAATGTTGACGAGAAAGTTGATCATTATGCCCGCCATATTTATTGATCGATGGGATTTCTAAAAAAGCAACTTGATACTGCGCTGTGATGCGCAACCATAAATCATAATCCTCACAAGCAGGTAGCGATTCATCAAAGTTTCCGACCTTATCAAATACTGATCGATGTAGAATTATAGAAGACGGTGACATGGCACACAAAGGTAGACAATTCTGAAATATCCAACCTCCTTTTTTAGCATGCTTTTTCATTTGGTTAACTCTCACTCCGTTGCGCATCCAAATTTCCTCAGTATGACAAACCATTAAATCCGTTTGATCAAGCATCTGAAACTGACTCTGGACTTTATTTGGTAGCCACTCGTCATCCGAGTCGAGTAAGGCAATCCACTTATGACTTGCCAACTTAAAGCCAAGGTTACGCGCTGCACTAACGCCCTTATTATCTTGATAATGATAAAGCACCATAGGAAACTGCTTAGCAATTAACTCAGCAGTTTCGTCGCTAGAACCATCATCAATCACAATTATTTCAATCTTTATGCCTACTACTTTTTGACACAAAACAGACCGGATCGCTCGAGTAAGAACAGACGCACGGTTATAGCTAGGAATAATGACAGAGAGTGAATTAGACAAGATATCAGTTAAAAAATTGTTCAGAAAAATATGGAGTCGCCATATATTTCATGTTAGATTAAACGCATAAGTCACTGTTTATTATAAATAATTTATTTTTTTAGGTGTTTTTACCACCACGCTTGTTGCAAAAAACCCACACAACGCCTCTTTTAGGCATTTTTTGATTAACAATGAGTTATCGCAACATTATCGACCTGACGAAACCCTATACTGCAAAGCATGAAATGTAAATGAATATTATTTTTTCATAACTCTCTCTTCTTTTTGTTAATTTTA
>JALZWI010000122.1 GCA_023299895.1 Arenicella sp.
TTGTAGTTCTTTTTTCTCGATACGTTTACTTTGCTCTTTATTGAAATTTATCGGGTGTACTGAATTACTGGGAACAATCCAGCCAAGCTTTAATGAAAGTAAAATAAAGCCAAATAAAACCACCCAAATACTAATTCGCCATGTAAGTGCTTTGACGACTTTATCGCCTTTATCGCGCTCATCAGGTGTTTTGAGTAATTGATATAAGCCAATCCCTAAAGTGACTATCATGGCAATAAGTAGAACGATGATTACAATTTTGGTCATATCGGCCTCAATAATTGTAGTGATTTCATAACGAACTGGATTGTAGCGCACAAATACGAGTAAGCTGTGAGTATGCAGATAAAAAAAAAGGTTTTAAAGCCAGTCTTGATGATTGCTGCGGTGATCATTTGTCTTGCTATGGTACGACTGGGTTTTTGGCAATTAGATCGAGCTGAACAAAAAAAAGTAATCTTACAGCAATCGATAAAGCTCTCAGAACAAGTCCCAGTAGACGTTGAAAATTTACTGTCGCAATTGGAGTCAGCATCAACGACTCAAAGGTTTCGTCAAGTAACTGCATCTGGGCATTACCTCCCAGAGGAATCAATTTTAATTGATAATCAGGTGTTTAATTCCAAGGTAGGCTATGCTTTATTAACACCGTTTAAATTATCTGACAGTGGCAAGATAGTTTTGATTGATCGTGGTTGGTTGACAGTAGGAGAGTCTCGTGAGCAATTACCTAAATTTAAATCACCAGTCGAACAGGTTTTACTTGCAGGCCGTCTTAATGTTCCTTACGCCAAACCACCTATTTGGAATGATAAATACCCAGTGTCTGATGGCATGGTTTGGCAGTACTTGCCAATAGACCAATTTCGCCAACAAACGGGGCTCGATGTTGCGCCATTAGTGCTAGAATTAGCGCCGAACCTATTAGCCGATAGTGAATCGCCTGAGGCAAAAATAAACTGGCAGTTAATTGATGATGAATGGGTATTTAAACATCAGGCCTATGCGCTGCAGTGGTTCAGTATGGCTGCGGCATTTTTTATTGCCTGTGTCATTGTCTTATTAAAAACTAAGCGAAATTCACAAAAAACACCGATTGATTATGAATGACATAAATAATGAGAACAGCTCTGAGCCTGTAGATAGCCTTGAGCCGGTAGACAGCCCTGAGCCAGCAAAGACTCCTGCAGAAATAAAAAAAATTCAGTTCTGGAATCGTGTGCAAATATTACTTGTGCTGGCAGTCTTTATTGCGCCTTTAGCCGGCGCTTATTTTTACAAGCCTTCTAGTTTTATTAACTATGGAGACATTTATACGCCAGCCAGACCGATTAAAGGCTTGCTTATGACGGGTGATGGCGGTGCGGTAGAGTTAGATAGCTTACGGCGTCAATGGGTATTTTTGGTCACCGCAAAAAGCCGATGCGAGCAACCATGCGAAGATAACATTTTGAAAATTCGTCAGTTACGATTTATGCAAAATAATGATATGACACGCATTCGCACAGTTTTTATGCATACTGGTTTACCAACAGAAGTTGCTACTGACCTTGCAGCTAAATATAGCCCAGTTGAATCCTACAGCGTTGCTAGTCAAGAATATGATGAATGGATAAAAATTTTACAGTTGGATGAGGCGACACGTCTTAAATACCAAGAACAAGAAGTTGAAATAGATCAGAACCGTTTTTACATCATCGACCCCGCTGGTAATTTAATGATGAGCTATCCAGCAGATTCTGATCCGAACTTCATTAAGGTTGATATCAAGCGATTATTAAAAGCATCGCAAATTGGCTAACAATAATGAGCGACAACAATAGCCCCCAATCATTGAATGGCGCATTTCGTCAGTATTATGATTTAACTAAACCAAAAGTTGTGATGCTGATCGTGTTTACTGCGATCGTTGGTATGTTATTAGCCGTACAAGGTGTTCCAGATTTACTGACTGTTGTGATGGCCAGCCTAGGAATTGGCTTGGCTGCCTCGTCAGGTGCTGCGATGAATCAAATTATTGATATGCGTGCTGATGCCATTATGGCGCGCACACAAAACCGGCCATTAGCAACGGGTGATGGTATGCATGTTTGGCAAGCAATTGTCTTTGCTGCCTTGCTCTGTCTCTTTGGTATGTTTGTGTTGGTATATTGGGTAAATAGCCTGACGGCGCTCTTAACTTTCATTTCAATGGTTGGTTACGGCATCATCTATACCGTTTTTTTGAAACCAGCAACACCACAAAATATTGTTATTGGTGGTGCAGCGGGTGCGGCACCGCCGCTATTAGGCTGGGTGGCGATGACCAACGCCGTAACGCCAGAAGCGTGCCTGTTATTTTTGATAATATTTGCTTGGACACCACCACATTTTTGGGCACTTGCGCTCTATCGTCGTGAAGAGTATGCCGCTGCAGGTGTGCCGATGTTGCCTGTTACTCATGGGGAAGAATTCACGCGGCTGCAAATATTGTTGTACACCTATATTCTTGTTGCTGTAACGCTACTCCCGTTCACGATACATATGTTCGGAGGCATATACTTGCTTAGTGCACTTTATTTAAATGCTCGCTTTATGTTTTATGTGATGAAGTTGTATCGCAATTACAGTGACGAGTTGTCACGTAAAACATTCTTTTACTCAATTAAGTATTTGATGTATTTATTTGGTGTAATGTTACTTGATCATTATTTATGGGATCGTGTAGTGCTTTTGTTTTTGTAAGTTTCGATTCTCATGCCTTGTTCCTAAATTACGAGTTCTGGTTCTTTTTGAACCTATTTCTTGTTGGTAAATAAAACTCTCGAAAGCTTACGAATTTGTTGTCCAAGGTTCCGTAAAGCCATACCTAAAGAGCCTGCAATTTCTTCGGGTTGAATATCATCATCATTTAATAACTCAGGCGCACATTTTGTTTTGATCTTGGTGATTGCGGATCGGTCAACTTGGCAAAACCTCACAAATATCCATTGGTTGACCCAATTCCATTTTTCGCCTTGGCAAAAAGCTGCAACTAGGTCGACTAGTATGGGGTGTCCAGCAGGGCTTATAAGAGTGTTAGTCGGGTTGCGCAGATCATTGTGTGCTACGCCTGCGGCATGCATTTTTGCTATGGCATTTTCTAATTTTTGAAAAAAATCCTGCCAATCAGGTGTAATTTTTGAAAGGTGGGTGATTTGTTCCGAGGCATGATAGCTCATCAAAAATGATCGTGAACTTGGTTTGTGCAATAGCGTTGGAATGCAATCAAGCGCTGCAAGTTTTTTCATCGCCTTGCATTCACGCCAAGTTAGAATGGGGCCAATTAATAATGCAAATAAATAGTCCGCACTGTTTTGATCTTTAAGCACTGCTTGATGTCCATCAATGTCAATCAAAAATACATCCGGCCGTGACCCACCGCCTTCACGAAAAGTGTGTGTAGCGTGTTCACGTAACTGTGCAAGTGAATATTGGGACCAATCTAGTGACATATGAAATGTGTTTTTTGTTGTTGGTTGAGGACTGAATACACTTTAAATCAAGCGGTTTGACTTGTGCGATTATGGTAACATCTCGCTGTTATTGACGACACACTTTCAGTCATAGATAAAACAATCGAATTTAATTTTAAAAAAGAACAATATGTCTAACACTTCATCCAAACTAGCCGATTTTGATCTCAGCGCAATCACTGCATTAACACCCCTTGATGGTCGTTACGGGAGTAAAGTTAAAGCTTTACGGCCAATTTTTAGTGAATATGGTTTGATTCGTTACCGATCTTTGGTTGAGATTAAGTGGTTACAAGCTTTATCTGTCGAAGTAAATATTGCTGAGGTTCCGAGTTTTTCAGCAGCTACAAATACCGCTCTCGATAAAAT
>JALZWI010000123.1 GCA_023299895.1 Arenicella sp.
AAATTTTTAAAGAAATATGTGAAAAACCTCGCGGTATGGTTCTAGTTACGGGACCAACTGGTTCTGGTAAGTCAACGACACTTGCTGCGATGGTCGATTATATTAATGAGAACCATCGGTCTCACATATTAACCGTTGAAGACCCGATCGAATTTGTGCATCAGAGTAAAAAGTGTTTAATTAATCAGCGCGAATTGCATGAAGACACTCACAGCTTTGACAATGCATTAAAATCAGCCTTGCGAGAAGATCCGGACGTGATTTTAGTTGGTGAGATGCGTGACCTTGAGACAATTAGGTTAGCCATGACGGCGGCTGAAACAGGTCATTTAGTATTTGGTACGTTGCATACAACTTCTGCAGCAAAAACAGTTGATAGAATTGTGGATGTGTTTCCAGCGGCGGAGAAATCAATGGTCCGTACTATGCTGTCTGAATCATTGCAGGCAGTTATTGCACAAACTCTTATCAAACGTGTTGGTGGCGGTCGAATTGCGGCACATGAGATTATGTTGGGCACACCAGCCATACGTAATTTAATTCGTGAAGATAAAGTCGCACAGATGTATTCGATGATTCAAACGGGTAGTGCTCAGGGTATGCAAACACTAGATCAATGTTTACTAGAATTGGTTAGAAGTCGTCAAATATCTTCCGCTGACGCGCGTTCCCTAGCTGTTGATAGATCTAAGTTCATGTAGTTTGAATAAAATCCTCATTAACATATGAATAATAAATTTAATCACCTAACTATTACAGAGTGACTCTTCATGTATAAAATGGCTGACCTATTACGCGCGATGATGGTTAAAAACGCGTCCGATATGTTTATCACTGCTAATACAACACCGTGCTTTAAAGTTGATGGCAAAATTTACCCGATTGCGGGCGATCCAATTGATGGCAAAGAGTCTCAAGAATTATGTTACAGCATAATGAATGAAGAACAACGCCGTATCTTTGAAGGCTCGCAAGAATGTAATTTTGCTATTCATCCTAAGCAAATTGGGCGTTTTAGGGTTAATGTGTTTGTGCAGCAAGGCTGTGTAGGAATGGTGCTACGAGCAATTAAAACCAATATTCCAACGGTTAAAGAGCTACGCATACCTGAAGTTTTACAAGACATGATCATGAAGAAGCGGGGTCTGATCATATTTGTTGGCGGCACGGGTACGGGTAAAAGTACTTCGATGGCTTCATTGGTAGATTATCGTAATCGCAATTCTCAAGATCACATTGTGACGATTGAGGACCCAGTTGAGTATTTACATACACATAAAAAGTCGATCATCACTCAACGTGAGGTGGGTGTTGATACAGAGTCGTTTGATAGCGCCTTAATTAATGCGATGCGTCAAGCCCCAGATGTTATTCAAATTGGTGAAATTCGCACACCAGAGACCATGAATAATGCGATTGTTTTTTCAGAGACAGGTCATTTATGTATTGCGACATTGCATGCAAACAATTCCTATCAAGCTCTTGATCGAATATTTAACTTCTTTCCTTCTGATCGCCGTGATCAACTTGCGATGGATTTATCGATGAATCTGTATGGCATGGTGTCGCAGCGATTATTGCCAATTAAAGGTAGGGAAGGGCGTGTGCCGGCAGTGGAGGTAATGATTAATAGCCCTCTGATTGCTGACATGATTAAAGATCATCGAATTGACGAAATTCGTGCAACTATTGCAAAATCAAACGAATGGGGAATGCAAACGTTTGACCAAGCACTCTTCAAGCTTTATGAGTCTGATTTAATTAGTTACGAAGATGCAATGAAGAATGCTGAATCTGAAAATGATTTACGGTTAGAAATTAAGTTAAAAGGTAAAGAAGCTTCTAAAACCGAGTTTGGTGAAACAATGACTAATGTCGGACTTGAAGAAGATGACGACGGCGGCACGCACTTTTAATAGCTAATTTACAATCTCCAGTTTTATGGTGTTGTTTACAGTGCTTTTTTTAAATCTCTTTATTTAGAGTTCTTTATCTAAAAGTAAGGCAAGTAAAGCCATTCGAACAGGCACGCCGTAGCTCGCTTGTTTGAAGTAAACCGCATTTTCGAGAGTGTCGACTTCGGTTGCGATTTCATCAATTCGTGGCAAAGGATCAAGAATTAAGGCTTTTTTACCGACTAGGTGTCTTGTCTCGAGCCGGTACTTTTGGCGATTTTCTTCAAATACGGCTCGATCATTAAAGCGCTCTTCTTGTAGCCGATTCACATAGATAACATCGCAATCATCGTTAATTGCAACATTGGTTTGGGTGATGCATTTAGCGCCGCTTTGCTCCAGTTCACCAATGAATTTTTTGTCGGGTAGGAGTTGATCAGGGCCAACAAAAGTAAATGTGTTATTGGGGTATTGCGCTAACAGTTTTGTTAACGAGTGAATGCTTCTTGACTGCAGGGCATCAAAACCAAACATTAAGTTCAAATTGTCCAAGCGACCAATGTGCTTGTGAATTGTATACGAATCAATAATTGCTTGAGTCGGATGTTCGTTGCCGCCGTCTCCTGCATTAATAAAAGGCACATCGCTGGTTTGAGCGGCGATAGCCGCGCTACCTGGTTGGGCATGCCGCATTACTATGATGTCTGCATAGCCTGCAACAATTCGGATTAAGTCTTCAATGCTTTCGCCTTTCTCAAAAGAAGTTGATGCGGCATTTTGTGCAAACACAGTGCCAGCATTTAATCTTTGCGCTGCGCTTTGAAAACTCAGCATCGTTCTTGAGCTTGGTTCAAAAAACAGTAGTGCGACAATTTTATCGTCGAGTAAAGTGCTGCGCCCGACGCTAGAAATTTGCTCCTGCATGAGATCCGTCGCATTAAATATGTTGTCAATAATCTCTGGAGTGAGTTGTTGGGAAGAGATAAGCGACTTAAACGGTAACATAAGCGGTCTGTCCTGTTGTGTGTCTAGTGCATGTCTAGAAAGAGTTGATTAATTAGTTTAGCTCAGCTGAACTTGAGCAAGAATAGCACAGCGATTATTTGTGATCATCAAGCATATTAAAGTAGCTTTCTAGTATTAAACAGGCCGCGACCTGGTCGCGTAATTCAGTTTTCTTTTGTGTACTTAAACCTGATTGTTGTAATTCCATATTTGCTACTGAAGAGGTTAGCTCTTCATCGATTTGTATAATCGGCAGCTTGTGTTTTTGTTGAATATAACTTTTAAAACGATTAATGAGTTTGTTCAAGTGCGGATCGTTCGTCTTAGGGTCACCGACAACAATGATATCAGGCTGCCATTGTGTAAGAGTATTTTCGAGTTGTTGCCAGTCAAGCTGACCATTGCCTGATCTTAGTTGGCCGGCTGCCTGTGCTGTTTTACTAATAGTCTGGCCAATGGCCATTCCAGTGCGTTTTAAACCAATATCAAAACTTAAAATAGTTTTAATATGATCTCTCGACTTATTACTGGCTGCTGGCATCGCTGCTTGTTAGTTGGTTGTTTTTTAAGAAGTGAAAGGCGCGAGTAATGACCAGAATATCAGTGTCTTTATCGATATCATCAGGAAAGGAATCAAACGGAGAGGCATCTCGTACAAAGCGCATGGCCGTATCATTTAGCAGCTTATGCGGAGATGGATTATTGATTTGAATATCAGCAATAGTCCCATTGCGATTAATTTCTACCGTTAGAATAAGGGTTCCATACATGCCCTCCGCTTTGGCTTTTATTGGATAGCTAGCGTTACCGGTAACTTCAATTTTTTTACGCCAATCGTCTAAATACCGTGCAGCCTGATGCTTGCTGGTATTGGGTGATAAAAACTCTTTGTTCGGACGTTTTTGATAATCTTCAAAACTTTGATTTAGTTTTGCAATTAAGCGCTCACGTTCTAGTTGTCGCTGAGATTTAGTTGTTATGTCGTCAATTCCAATCGTTTCATCTTGAGATTTAAGTTTTTCTACTACCTTGATTTTATCTTGAATTGCTAGTTCACCCGTCTTAGCAGTAATTAATTGCTCTGGAGAAATAACGTTTGTCGCTTGTTGATTGGCGGTTTTTTTTATACTTTGAATCTCTGATGGTTTAACTGCTTCAAAAGGAATCGGTGATGACGCTTCTCTATCGTCATTGCCGCCGCCTGCATTATTGTTGGTTGAAACGGTGTCTGCTTCAACAGGTTCTTCATTGTTGGCGGTGTTAATTAGCACGACATCCAATGTGTTATCGGTATTGTTTAGCGCCTGTATGTCTGGCAGTTTAAAGCTAATACCCAAAATGACGACGGCATGCATTAAGGCGGAAAAAAATGCCGTAACGCTGATTAAATCTTTATTGTCTGTCATTACCGGATTGGTTTATTAGTAGTAAGTCTTAATTATGTTCAGTTTTACGCTGGATGGCCATTAATAAATCCAGCGCAATATTTGTGCCAAATTGAGCATTAATTTCTTTAATGCAGGTAGGGCTTGTGACATTTATTTCAGTTAAACGGTTGCCAATAACATCTAAGCCAGCAAAGAGTATATTTCGTTTGCGTAACTCAGGACCAACCCGCTCAGCTATTTTATAATCACTTTCTGATAAAGGTTGTGCAATACCAGTGCCACCTGCAGCCAAATTGCCGCGAGTTTCTCCTTTGGCAGGTATACGAGCTAAAGCGTATTGCACGGGTACCCCGTCCACCATCAAAATACGTTTATCGCCTTGCTTAATTTCAGGCAAATAACGTTGTGCCATTGCATAGTTTTGCCCATATCGAGTTAATGTTTCAAGTATCACGCTAATATTTGGCGAGTTTTTTTGCACCCGAAAAATTGACGCGCCGCCCATGCCATCAAGTGGTTTCAAGATAATGTCTTGATGTGTCTCAAGAAAATTTCTGAATTGCACTGCGTTTCGGCTAATAAGTGTCTCAGGACAGACATCTGGAAACCATGCGCAATATGCTTTTTCATTGCAGTCGCGTAACGCCTGTGGTGAATTAGCGATTAGCGAACCTTGTTGCTCTGCTAGTTCTAAAATATAGGTGGAGTAGACGTACTCCATATCAAAAGGCGGGTCCTTACGCATTAAAATGGCATCGAGTGTGCCAAGCTCGATCTGTCTTGGTTCAGTTAACTCATACCAATGTTTGGCATCTTGGAATACCGTCAATGAGCGGGCTTGTCCTAACGCCACACCATTATCAACCGACAAATCACCCATCTCAAGATAGTTAACCTGCCAACCTAATTGTTGAGCCTGCCAAATCATTTCGAAGGTGCTGTCTTTTTTGATGTTGATGGAGCCAATTGGATCCATTACGACGCCGATTTTCATAGAATTATTCAATGTGATTGATTATCTGCTAATGTTACCTTTATACAGATCAATAACAAGCTTTTGATTGATAATTGATAGGGATGAGTTAAGCTCATTTGTTGACGTATTTTTAAATCATTTAATAATGCTTTTTGTTATCATCTGGCAAAAGGTATATGTGAGGCAGTCGCAATGAAAACTAAATTCAACATTTTATTCATCTTGTTTATGATTTTGCTTGCAGCCTGTGGCACAAGCAAGAAAGAGTCAGAGCAGAATACCGCGAATCAAGTTGATATTACACGTCCGCCAGAGTTTGTTAAGGACGGACAACTAAATACCGAAACGAACCCAGACGAAACGATTTCGGCTGAGGAATGGCAACAAGAGCGAAACGAAAAATAATAAGTCTTAGCTCGGCAAAGAATGAAGGTTTTTTTAACCTCTATTTTTAGATTTTTAGTGCTGTAATATTCTTGTAACGAACTTTATTCAGAATACACGTGTTCCATCGTTGATGTGAATTAACAAATATCCTTAATAGAGGCAGAGAGAATGAAAATCAAATTAAGCGCAGCATTATTGACTGCATCGATGCTCGTTTCAGCGAATTCAAATGCTGAACTTACCATTAAAACAGATGGTGGTCTTCGTATCAGCGATGAAGACTTTAGTATTAGAATTGGTGGTCGTATTCAGTATGACTACAATAGATCTGAAAAAAATGGCGAGACTGATGAAGATGGCTTTGATGCTCGCCGCGCTCGTCTTTTCGTAAGTGGCACAGTGGCCGAAGATTGGGCATATAAAATTAATTGGAATGTTGAAGGAGATGGTTTCGAAGACCTATACATTCGTTATGCTGGTTTTGGCAAAGCTGCCGTTGTTACTCTTGGTAATCAGCATCAGCCTTTTACTCTCTCACAACTCATTTCTTCTAAAGACGTTGGTATTTCTGAGAGGCCAGGGGTTGTTGAACGATATTTGATTGGTCGGCGTGAAAGTGTTCAGTTATCTGGCGATATAAGCAATATGCATTATGCGCTTGGTGTTTTTACAGAAGAAGGAACTAATGAAGAGACAGGCTTCGCGGGGAGATTTGCTTATGCGCCAATTAAAACTGATAACAGCGTTCTTCATCTTGGCCTATCTTACAAAGATACTGACGAACAAGATGCTTTTGGTCTTGAAGTAGGTGCTGTGATAGGGGCTTTCCACATTCAGGGTGAATACTTTGACGCGGAAGAAGTGGAGCTTATCGAAAATGATATAGATATATTTGAAGCTGCCAATGATATTGATGGTTACTACATACAAGCTGGTTATGTTTTAACCGGTGAAGTTCGTCCCTATAGTAAAGGTACATTTAATAAAATCAAACCAAATTCTAACTCTGGTGCTTGGGAAATAGTTGCTAGATATGAAGATGGTGATGGTGGTTTTGGTGATATCGAACTAGGAGACACAGACGCATCATCATATGCGTTTGGGGTTAATTACTACGCTAATAACTACGTCCGGATTAATGCCAGTTATCAAGCTGGTGATAGTAATATTAATGATGACGATGGCAATGAGTTCAGAGTGAGATTTCAACTTGCGTTCTAAAATTTTAACCATTTTTGTGAATGCCCGATATGTCACCGCGTATCGGGAATTTTCTGTTTAATGGCTTAACAAATCTCAAAACAACGAGTAGATATGCCCCTATAAATTCTGTATATTACGCGCACTATTTTGTTGCCTCATTTACCTAAAATATTCTTTATACTAAATCATGATTTCGACCGCAAATATCACCATGCAATTTGGCGATAAGCCATTATTTGAAGATATATCCGTTAACTTCAGTGATGGTAATCGCTATGGTCTAATCGGCGCCAATGGTAGTGGTAAGTCGACATTCATGAAGATTTTAGATGGCACCTTGGAGCCAACTAATGGCAATGTTACTGTGACACCCAATGAGCGCATTGGTAAGCTAAATCAGGATCAGTTTGCTTATGAAGAGTCTTCAGTCATTGATACGGTGATCATGGGCTATGCTGAATTATGGGACGTCAAACAAGAACGTGACCGCATCTATAGCTTGGCACAAATGAGCGAAGAAGAGGGCATGAAAGTCGCCGATCTTGAAATCGAGTTTGCCGAAATGGATGGCTATACTGCAGAAGCCAGAGCTGGTGAATTGTTGATGGGTGTCGGCATTCCATTAGAGCAGCACTTCGGCCCAATGAGCAAAGTTTCACCTGGTTGGAAGTTGCGAGTCTTGTTAGCGCAAGCTTTATTTTCTGACCCTGATATTTTATTGCTCGACGAACCAACTAATAATTTGGATATCCATACTATTCGTTGGCTGGAAAAAATGCTCAAAGAGCGGCGCAGTACTATGATTATTATTTCACATGACCGCCACTTCTTGAATTCAGTGTGCACCCATATGGCTGATTTAGACTATGGTGATATTAAATTGTTTCCTGGTAATTATGACGAGTACATGACGGCGGCAACGATGGTGCGCGAGCGAATGCAGGCTGATAATGCAAAAAAGAAAGCGCAAATAGCAGAACTGAAAACCTTTGTTAGTCGTTTTTCTGCTAACGCTTCAAAAGCCAAACAAGCGACCTCGCGAGCTAAGTTGATTGATAAAATTCAATTAGATGAAATCAAACCGTCGAGTCGAGTGAATCCTTTTATTCGATTCAATCAGGACAAAAAGCTGTATCGCAACGCGATTGAGGTAGTGGGCTTGAGTATGGCTTATGAAGGGCCTTTGTTTTCTGATGAAACGTTTAATATCGAAGTAGGCGAGCGTTTAGCTGTGATCGGACAAAACGGCGCAGGTAAAACAACATTAATGGAGAACTTATTGCATCAGGTTGTGCCTCTGGAGGGCGAGAGCCCTATTATTGGTACGCCACCGACTGCAGGTAAAGTTAAATGGTCAGAGAATGTTGAAATTGGTTATTACGCACAAGATCATGCTGATGACTTCAATGAAGACGCTACTGTTTATGAGTGGATGTATCAATGGCGTAAAGATGGCGAAGATGAACAGTTTGTTCGTGGAGTGCTTGGCCAACTATTGTTTTCTAAGGATGACATCAAAAAATCGGTCAAAGTACTTTCAGGCGGCGAAAAAGGCCGCATGTTGTTTGGCAAAATTATGATGCAAAGGCCTAATGTGATCGTGATGGATGAACCAACCAATCACTTAGACATGGAATCAATTGAATCACTTAATCTAGCTTTAGATAATTATGCTGGGACGTTACTTTTTGTTTCACACGATCGTGAGTTTGTGTCGAGTCTGGCCACGCAAATTTTTGAAATTGAAAACCAAAGAATCGAACATTTTGTTGGTTCTTATGATGATTTTTTAGCCAAAAAAGACGCAGCAGCTGCTTAATAATCGTTGATGTGTGATGAATGCTTGCGTTATTCAATGCGAGCATGTTAAAACGGCTAAATGAAATCATTTCAAATAGGCGCTAAGAAGACTCTAGTTTTTTTTGTTCATGGTCTGCGCGGCCATGGTCTTTCTCAATTTGGTGCATTAGAGCACATGGTTAAGAATTTAGGGATTGAAATGGTTTCTCTTGAGCTAGATGGGCATGGTGAGGAGTCAATAAAACGCCATTGCTTAGTACCTGCTTATGAGCAGATAGTCGACAAGATAGTTGAAGAAATTTACAGTCAAACCATTCATGTAGAACAGGTTATTTTGATGGGCTATTCTTTTGGTGGAGCGTTAATGGCTCTAGTCGCACAAAAGCTGGATCAAGATGCTGCTTTTGAACCTAAAGTTGTAGGAGTGGTTGGTATTAGCACAGCCTTTGATGTTGGCCATAATGTGCCTCGTTATCAGCTGGGTTTAAGTAAAGCAATTGCGCCGCTATCAAGGTTTTTATTTGAAAATGCTTGGCGACTCAGTAATTTTTTTACGATTCATGAGATGGATGTCTCATTAATTTCATCTGACAAAACAGTTCGAGATTCGATCGCAGCTGACCCTCTGGTTTATAAAGGTCGGATCCCATTAGCAACCTCTGCGCAAGTATACCGAGCGGGGTTGGCAGCAAAACAAGCTGTAAGTGATTATTCAATATCCACATTATTACTCCACTCCAAAGATGACCAAATTGCCTTAGCGCCATCAGAACAGGAATTTGGCTCACACGTTAAATTGAATTTATTCAATCATCTGCGACATAACTGTATTGATGGAGTGTTGCGAGAAGTCATTATTGCAAGACGTTCTATAATGCAATTTATTGTAACAAAACTCTAGTTGCTCCAAGCTAGAAAGCTAAAACCCGAGTCCCTAAATGAATGCTAGTAAAATTAGATGTGAGAATGATCTCGCTCTGTATAAAAAATTAAAAACACACGCAGATGTTAAGCGTGTTAACGAAATCATCAAGCGCAGAGAGGCGGAAGGCCCGACCGGCATTCGTCGAAACTTGTTAGCGACTTCGGTGCGTTTAACCAAAGGTATGGCGCCTGACATTGTTAAGATGGCTGAGGAGTGTATCGAAAAACTCGGCGTGGAGATTCCCTTAGAGCTTTATGTCTATTCCAGCCCACAGTTTAATGCTGCTTGTTTTAAGCCTGAAAATGATCGTTTGAATGTGATGTTTTCATCGAGTTTGTTGGAGGGGTTTAGTTCACAAGAGTTAAAATTCGTAATGGGTCATGAGCTGGGTCATCATGTATATGACCATCATGCTATTCCGATTGGTTATTTGTTGCAGGGCAAGGATAAACCAGATCCTAAATTGGCCTTAGAGTTATTTACTTGGTCGCGTTATGCCGAAATTTCGGCTGATCGTGCGGGTGCGCATTGTGCGAAAGATATGGATGCGGTTGCGCACTCTTTGTTTAAGTTGTCATCAGGGCTAACGACTAAAGTAGTTCAATTTAGCTTGGATGATTTTGTCGCACAAGCC
Source organism: Arenicella sp. (assembly GCA_023299895.1). Next base: position 10,214 of record JALZWI010000123.1, read on the forward strand.
GACGATATGCTGGTAGGGGATGAAGAGCATCGACGCACGGGCCCTCAGTCAGATTGGTTTTCCACACATCCATTTAGCCCGCTACGCGTTAAGGCACTAAAATTGTTCGAGCAGTCCGAGTTATATAAAAAGTCAGCTAATGTGATGACTGTAGATGAGTTGGAAGTTGGTGTGCAGGGCGTGTTGAGTTTAATGGAGCCGAGTTACTTGGAGGCTAAAACTGATATGGCTGAGGCAATGCGCAGATTGTTATTTGCAGGTCTGATCGCAGTCGCTGATGCTGCCGATGGTATTTCTGAGCAAGAGCTTGAGGTGTTCGCAGACTTTTTTGGTAAGTACGCTTTTACCGACAAATTGGATGTGGAAAAAATCAAAGCCACGATCGAAGGTAGAGCTATAGAAGTCAAAGATAAAGCGTCACAAACTCAATGCATGCAAGTGTTACGAGATATGTGCGTGATGGCAAAAGCGAATGGTGGTGTCTTGCCAGCAGAGAGAGTGATATTGGAGGCTGTAGCGAATGATTTAGGGGTTCCGAGTTCATTTATCTGTCAAAACATAGATAAAAATTGTGACTTAGATTAGTTCGATTTCTTATGTTACGTATTTTTTCGAAGCCTACTTAGAATGAAATCGTATATATAAATATATTTTTATTCTTTTTAATTATATATAGTCGGTTGTATACTTTAGTCAAAGTACGAAAACTTGTGGTTTTCTGCCAGAAAAGTTTGAGTTATCGGCAATGTTTGAGGCATTTAAAATGAGTTTAGAATTGGTAAATGACAAAGTGAGCAATCAAGAGTTGGTCTTTCATAAAGAGGCAAACCTGCCTGTGCTCAATGAGCAGTTTAAGAACGCCAAGCCTAGCGAGATTATGCATTTTACGATTGAGCACGCAAAGAACCCAGTTATCTTTACTAACTTCCGCCCACTTGCGGTGGCATTCTTGCATTTAGTTACTCAGCCTAAAAAAGACATCAAGGTTATCTGGGTGGATCATGGTTTTAATACGCCTGAGACCTACCGTCATATTGAGCGAGTCGTTAAGCAACTCGATCTAAACTTGCAAGTGTACTCACCAAAAATGTCTGCGGCGCATTACACGGCTGTGCATGGTGCAATCCCGCCAATCGATACGCCTGAGCATGATGAGTTTTCGCGCATTGTTAAACTTGAGCCATTTAAACGTGCGATGTCTGAAATTCAGCCTGATGTTTGGCTGAATGGCATTCGCCATGATCAAAATGCACATCGTAAAAATTTGGATGTATTTACTTTTGGCAGTCATGAAACAGTTCGCGTAGCGCCGATGTTTCATTTGACTGAGCTTGATGTGGAAGAATATATCTATGACCGCGACTTACCTGATAATCATGATTATTTCGACCCGACCAAGGTGGAAGAGCATCGTGAATGTGGTTTAATGATGGAAAAATAAAGAGCCCGATGGATTCAGCCAGCAAGATAGCTTGAGCCTTATAGGTTAAAATAATGCCTATGCCTGACGCACTAAATTCACCGAATACCAACTCGCTTCCCCTCAGTGGGCGATCAATCAAGCAGCGTATCGCTTCTTCTGTTGATATCGATTCAATAAAAATATTGCCAAGTGTCGACTCAACTAATTCGTATTTGTTCAAACAGCCAGTAATAGTCGGCAAGGCTAAAGTATGTCTTGCTGAAGCTCAAATATCAGGTCGTGGTAGGCGCGGTAATGACTGGCAGTCGGCTGCCAATAAAAATATTATGCTATCACTTAGCTGGGGGTTTAAGTGCTGGCCGAAGACTATTTCTGGCTTGGGCTTAGCCGTGGCTTTAGTTGTAGCAGAACGCTTAAATAAGAATCATCAGCTCGGAGTAGGTATTAAATGGCCGAATGATTTATTAATTAACGGCGACAAACTGGCGGGTATATTGGTCGACGTGTCTGGCGAAGTTGAAGGAGTGTGCAATATGGTGCTTGGATTAGGCTTGAATGTTCATCAGCCTGATTGGTCAAAGCAAGCTACCGATTATGCATGGACGGATTTATATTCTCACGGTGTTGTTGTTGATAGAAATATCTTGGTTGCGGATATTGTGAATGACTGGGTTTCGATGCTTAAAGACTTTGAAGAGAGTGGTTTTGGCTTATTTGTTGAGCGTTGGAATGATTTGTCATGCCATGTGAATAAACAGATAGTTTTGAGCGAGACTGGCGAAGGCAAAATAACCTCAGGTAAAATGATAGGAGTGAATGACAGTGGTGCTTTGTTAATTGAATCAGATGATGGTCAACAAAAGAGTATCAGCAATAGTAATCTAAGCTTGCGCTTAGCATCTTAATTCGAAGAGTATGAAGCTATTATTTGATATTGGTAATACGCGCATAAAGTGGGCTCATTATTTGGATGATCAAGTTTATTCATCTGCAAGTATAAATGCTGCTAATTCTGATTTAGCTGTTTTGCAAAGTAACTTTGAAAATTCACCCAAACCTGACTCTGTTTGGGTGTCAAATGTTGGCTCAGCTGAGGCCTTAAGTATTGTGACTGGCTGGACTCGTTCGGCCTTTAAGTTAGAGCCTAATGTTATTAAAGTAAGCAAGGCTTGTTGTGGAGTTAAAAATAACTATCAGACTCAAGACACATTAGGTGTTGATCGCTGGCTTGCAGCGGTTGGTGCTCGTGCGGTTGTTCCGAAAGGGCATGTTATTATTGTTGATGCAGGTACTGCAATCACGGTTGATTGGCTGAGTGAGGAGAGTTGTTTTGAGGGTGGCGTAATTTTGCCGGGGCTTAATCTAATGCGTGATGCCCTAGTTAAGAATACTGCAGGCATAAAATCCGATTATTCTGAGGTTCAGAAAATTATTGGTAGAACCACGGAGGAGTGTGTAAACTCAGGCGTGACTTATGGTCTGATTGGCGCGGTCGAGCGTATAGTGAAAGAAATGCAAAACAGTATTAGTGAACCAACCACAATTATTTTGACTGGCGGCAGCGCCTCTATAATTAAAACCATGTCTGATTTTGAAATGATTATAAAGAATGATTTGGTGTTGCTTGGTGTTGCCGAGGCCTCGTCGGAGGCTCACTAGTGCGTTTGCTGCTTGGCCTCTGTGCGGCTTTATTGATTGCTAACGTTGCGATATTTTTTTGGCCTGACAGTAACAGTGGCGGTATTGTGTCTCATGTTTATGTAGAGCGAGCTGATATAAATCCTCATTTTTTAAGTTTAAATAAAGAAGTTGAATCAAAATTTTATCGAGCCAACGACGATCAAACGCTCAATGTTAATGGTATTGCTAAAGCTCCTAATGTCGATGAGTCTTGTTATCGTTTGGGGCCTTTTATGTTCCAGTCAAATTATGATTTGGCGCAAGCGGTCTTATTTAATGCTCAGTTAGGGTTTCAAAAATCGACACGCGAAGCCAAAGAATCGCTAGTCTATCGAGTATATCTTGGACCTTTCACAACGCAGGCAGAAGTCGACGATATCCGAGTTGACCTAAAGAGAAAAAAAGTACTAGATCATTTTGTGCGCAAATCTGATGATGCGAGTTACATAGTTTCGTTAGGTATTTACACCACACAAGAGACCGCAAACAAGGCGGTTGCTTTGTTTGATGGCACTTTAGAGGGCGTTAATCTGAAGCAAGAGCAGCTTCTTTTGCCAGAAAGTTATTGGTTGCATTTTGTTTTGAGCGAGAACGGTCCTGTCCGTCAACAGTTATCCGTGATGGAGTGGGGGGAGCTGGCAGTAAAGTTGGGTAAGTATCAGTGTTTCCAAGGCTGAGCTTGAGTCTTTTGTGTCAACAGCATAAATACTTAATTTTTTTCTAAACAGGCGTTGTATTTGCCTGCAACTACCCCTAAAATGCGGCTCCTAAACTTGGCCTAGGCCTGCATAGCTCAGTAGGTAGAGCAACTGACTTGTAATCAGTAGGTCGTTGGTTCGATTCCGACTGCAGGCTCCATCTTTAGTTTAAGCTGGTTTTACCAACTTAAGGACTGAAGGTTCTTTTCTCAAGTTTGATTTTGCTTTGCGAAATTAAACCCCGCAGGCGCTTTTTAGTTTGAGTTAGTTTTACTAGCTTAAAGACTGAAGGCTTTTGTTAAGAGGTGAGTGGCTTTGAGTTTAGGTTTAAAATTTGTGTGGTGGGGTGGCCGAGTGGTTAAAGGCGACGGACTGTAAATCCGTTCTCTCTGAGTACGCTGGTTCGAATCCAGCCCCC
>JALZWI010000124.1 GCA_023299895.1 Arenicella sp.
AGCGCTGGAAGTTTAATCCAGGTGACTTGGGTGAACGAAAACATTGGGATGACTATATGCAAGCTTTTCAGCTCGCGATGAAAAATTGTTCTACTGAACGCGCCCCTTGGTATGTTGTGCCAGCAGAAAATCGCCGCTTTAGAGACCTTATGATAGCGTCGGTGATGTTAGAGAACCTTAAGGATATGGACCCAAATTACCCTGCGCCCGACTTTGATGTGAACGAATTCACGTCAAGCAATCTATCTTAATTAAGATTGAAAACCATTCCTAAGTATTTGATTTAATTTGCGCCTAGAGATTCAAGATTGCGAATCGCAGCAATGTCACCTTGTTTGGCTGCTCGCTGAAACCATTCAATTGCGGTTTGTCGACTTGTCGTGACGCCAAGGCCGCGGGCATACATAATGCCTAAATTTGTTTGTGCACCTGGGTAACCTTGTTCAGCTGCAGATCGATACCAATAAAGGGCTTCTGAGTAATCTCGTGGTAGCACCAAGCCATCTTCATACAAACTGCCTAAATCAGACTGAGCCCAGCTTCGACCTTCATTAGCAAACTTTTGAATAGCAGGTAGAGCTGCTCTGAGCACTCGGTCAGCTTCAGTTGTATTTTTTGCGAAACCACGGCCTAGATAATACATATAGCCAATACGAAATTGCGCACGCGAGACACCTTTATCGGCGAGTGGCTGCAATAAGGCGGCCGCTACATCGTAGTCACCTTGGTAGTAAGCATCCAAGCCTTGGCTTAGATATATCTGATCAAATTCGGCTTGCTCATTAGCTTGTTGTTGAGGTGTTCTGTTAGCCGAAATCTGTCTATTAGGGTTTTCTGTTGTTATTTGTGGTGTATTTTCTTGGCGATTGATTTGATTTTGTGTCGCAATTGGTTCGGCATTGGCAATCATGTCACGAACTATTTCAATCGAAGGATTGTCAGGTTCGACTACAGCCGCTGTAGCTAAATAACCGGTAGCTTCCTCTAGATTGCCACTCAATAAGGCCGTGTTAGCTCGGTTAATAAATGTATTAGTAATTCGCTTAATGCCTAGCTTGGCTACATTGTTAGTACTATCTAAAGATAATACTTGTTTGAAAAAATATAAGCTGCTTGAATCAGCTGGCAATATTAAATTATCGTCGCCTTCTGCGGTATTAGCTTTACTGAGGAGGGCTGCTATTTGAGTCTCTCTGCGCCACTGTACTAACTTGCTAGATAGTTGTTTGTATTCAGTAGATTCAGCATCGATTGATTTTAATGTGTTAAGGATTGAGGTAGCTTGGTTTTCATTATTACTACTTAGGGCTTGTTCGCCACTTCGAAAAAAATGAACGTTAATATCATTGATGCCAGCTGTAGCGTCTGAATTAGTTGGTTCTTTACTCAGAATTTCTCGGAAAGTAAGCAAAGCATTGTTATCTTTGGGGTTTGTGTATTCATTTTTAGCTATATGTTGTTTTGCTTTAATTAACAGTTCTTCAATTTCTTGCTGTGCTTGATCTTGTTCTCGAAAGTCATTAGCTCTATCAAGGTCAGTTTCTCGGCTAAAAGATAGATCTGTGTCAGCTGTTTGTTCAGGCTCATCAATGCGCGATTCAGTGTAGAACGTTTCGGTCTTAGTCTCGAGATTTTGTTCAGTGATTTCACGAATACTTTGGCTGCTGCTATGGGGCCAAAAAAAGGCAAGTAAAATACACAAGACGACAAGAGCGGCAATCCAATTGGTTAGATGTATATCGGAGAGCTTCGTTAAAAAGCTATTTTTATTGCCTCGCCCAGACACCCCAGTAAGGTCGCCACCAATAACTTGTTGGCGTCGAGGGTTACGTGTTTCAAGCTCGAAGTCATCAGAAAATTTATCTGAATCATCTTGCAAAGAAACTTTACGTTTATAGAGTTTTTGCTTGCCAGAGAGAGCAGTCTCTATTTCTGATCGAGATGGTGTGTCGGACATTTTAAGGTCTAATTATTAAACTTCGTATTTTAGTTGATGATAAACAATGACGTGTGAGTATCTCAGCACAATTTGCCACGTATGGCGACACTGATAATACCTATATAGTATCATACGGGTAGAAAATTAATGAAAAGGCTGAAGGCTAAAATGAAGTTGCCAATGGCTTCAAAACTGGGTACTACTCATGGAAAGTATGCACGACCTTGAATTGTTGATTGAGTCAGATCATCAATTTATTATTTTAGAAACTGAACGAGAAGGATGTTTTATTGAAGGTTTTCGGCGTCTCGCTAAACGTTCGAATAAAGCCTATTTTCAATGGACTGTTACTCAAGGTTTACTACGTCTAGCCGAGGGTTACGAACCTCAAGTGATTAACAAAGAAATTGGGCAATTGTTTAGTCAGATTCAGTCGACGCAAAAACCCAGTGTTTATGTGCTTGTTGACTTTCATCATTATTTGACTGACCCAGTAGCGATTCGATACATAAAAGATGTATTGCACCAAAATCCACAGCACTGCTTAATTCTGTTGTCTCAATCGTTAGAACTACCTGACGAGCTTGAAGGTATGGCCAGGCATTATGCGTTGCCACTACCTAGTAATAAGGATTTGCTGAGAATGGTTAACGATATTGCGATTGAGTGGCTGAGTGACCGAAGCATAAAATTAAAAGTTGCCGAAAAAGGCATCATTAACCGATTAGTTGATGGTCTGTGCGGTTTAACACATAAAGATGCACAAAGAATGGCCAGGCACGCGATCTACAACGACGGAATAATTGATCAAAACGATTTGGATGAAATTAATAAAGCGAAGTTTGATATTTTAAATAAGAACAATGTGCTCAAACTTGAGTTGGATTATGTTGAGTTAGATGCAGTTGCTGGCTTTGGTAATCTAAAGCAATGGCTAGAAGTGCGGCGTGATATTTTTTCCGGCGCAGTGTCGTTGCCTGGTGGTGATAAACCCAAAGGTATGTTGCTATTAGGTGTTCAAGGCTGCGGTAAAAGCCTTGCAGCCAAAGCGGTGGCAGGGTCTTGGGGGCTACCCTTGTTACATTTGGACTTTGGTGCTTTGTATAACCGGTTTTATGGCCAAACTGAGCAAAATATGCGATCAGCTTTAGCTACAGCAGAAAAAATGCAGCCCTGCGTGCTCTGGCTCGATGAAATTGAAAAAGGTATGTCGGCCGTTTCAAGTAGTGATGATGTGTCTAAAAGGTTGTTGGCGACATTTTTGACCTGGTTGGCTGAGAAACAGGAGTCCGTTTTTGTGGTAGCTACCGCGAATGATGTCTCACTGTTGCCGCCTGAATTATTACGTAAAGGTCGTTTTGACGAAGTGTTTTTTGTCGACTTGCCAAACGAACTGGAGCGCCAAGCCATCCTGAAAATTCACTTGGAAATTCGTGAACAAGACATTATTGATATCGATATAACAAAATTAGCCGCTATGTCTGATGGTTTCTCAGGGGCAGAGTTAGAACAGCTCGTCGTTTCTTCGTTGTATCACAGTTACAGCAAAAATAATGAGGCTAAGCTTAAAGTGACTACCGAGCTTCTCAGTACCTTGATCGGTGAAACACAACCTCTATCTGTTTTGATGGCTGAAAAGGTCGCTGCAATTCGAAACTGGGCGAAAGGTAGGGCGGTTAGAGTCTAACTATTCTTTGATATAACCGCGCTGACGCTCCAGTGTTTCAACTTCGTACCAGCCTTCCTGTAGGCTAATTATATATAAGCCGGCACCGGCAGGCAGTTTTGTTACTGTTTCGGAATATGGGTTGGGTTTAATTAAGATTAAATAGACCAGATCGGTAATGATTAGTTGTGGAGAATAACTCAATGGTATTTGAGTATCTAATTTCGAAGCAATCCCTGTTTTTTGGTTAAGCGGTTTTGACACCACAAAGTCTTGTTGCTTTAAATCGCTAGACTCACTGAGCTGTGTGAAATTTAATTCGGATAAACGACCATTAGCAGTAACCAGCTGATTATCAATTTCAAACTGTCGTATTGCCGCAGCTGATTTCGGCCCCCAGATTCCGTCGATATAGACAATGTTATATCCAAGCTCCTGAAGCACCGCTTGAGCAAACCTATAGTTTGAATCCGTTAGGTTGTCTAGTGGTAATGGGCTGAGAGCGGGTTGGATCTGAGGTGTCACTAACACTGCTGGTTCAGGCTCAGGCT